>NZ_JBFSVE010000075.1:0-18179 GCF_041467715.1 Vibrio sp. 10N.247.311.14 | reverse complement strand
TCTCGCTCGACTGAGCCCGTAGAGGACTTTCACCTCCTAGATCAACGCCATGCTCTGACAGCACAACATGAAGCCCAGCAATTAAGCTGGGCTTCTTTGTTTTTACTCTTTCGTTATCAACGTGATAGATGACAGCTTCGATTTGGATTATGAATCGAACGGGCAACCCTAATGCTCTTTTCTCAAGTAAATTTGGGCAACATGTCTATAAACCAATAATAATCAATGAATTGCATTGATTGAACCGACAGATGCTTTTATAGTCAATTCTGTTGGTTACTTTACAAAGCTCTACCCGCTCACTGACATTATTTCAATTGCTGTTGATAAGATCGCATAAGCTAGGTGCTAAAGGTAGACGCCAGCCGTACTCAATAAGGAATATAGATTATGAACAAATCTCAATTAGTTGAACACATCGCGACTTCTGCAGACATCTCAAAAGACCAAGCAGGCACAGCACTAAATGCGCTAGTTGAAGGTATCTCTACTTCGCTTGCGAACGGTGATGACGTATCGATCCTTGGATTTGGTAGCTTTAAAGTTAACTCTCGAGCTGCTCGCACTGGTCGTAACCCGCGAACCGGAGAAGAGATTCAGATTGCCCCATCAAAGACGCCAGCATTTAAAGCGGGCAAGGCACTAAAAGAGACGTGCAACCTGTAACACAAAAAACACAAGGAAGATTACGATGACGACTAAGGAAAAAGCGAAAACGAGCCGAAGCAAAAAAGCAGGCAAGTCGACTAAAGCGCAAGCCGAAACGCCTAAGACTCGTCAACGCATTGAAGAGCTTCTCGAAGAGCGTGAACTGGCTAAACTGTTAGAACTTTAGTTTATATAAGAACTAATGTTTAGGTTTAAGCAAGGTGATAGTTTGTTATCGTTCTAATGCCACTGCAGATTTGTAGTGGCATTTTTGATTTAGGAGCAAGCGCCTCTAATAAATAACATTGATACCCCTCCCCACTAAAGCGACAAACACATCTGTCCAAAATCTGAACGCTAAGTAACTGATTGAGTTACATAGCTATACATATCCATACTTACCCAAATCACCTTTTTCACTATCATCATTTTCTTGTTATTGGTGAGATTATTGGAAGGGTTCATGACACGACTATGTTCGAGCAATCCTTCTTCTTTGAGGTGATTATGAATGTCGTTCGCATGGGGATTGAAGCAAATACCCATAAAAATAAGGGTAAGTACAAAGCGATAGTTAAGTTTACTATTCGAGCCCTGTTTTATTATTCAGCTACTCGAAAAATGAGTAATAATTTCAACTCTGAAGAGAGAAAGTTATTATTTATCAAGCAACCCAACTTCCTTTCTAAATTTGTGACTCCCTACTTATGTACTGGCTTTAGCAATAAAGAAAAGATCGATATCTTATCCAAACACTACGACTGGTTTGAAAACACCTTCGCAACAGAAGCTAGACACCAAATCTATAACGAAAGGCTCAATCTTTTAAAACTTGAGATAGATGACAACGTTTATCTGGTTAATCTCAGCTTCGAAAGAAACGCGAGAAAAGAAGGTGAACTGACAATTTCATTGACCAACTCTCAACTCGAAAAAATGTATACCATTTCGTTTACTGTTTTCGACAACAACATCTACATCGGCGGTATACAGGGTGGCGCCAATGACAATGGATTTAGCCGCACATTCACCAAAGCTTTTTACGGTTTAAGACCTAAATCCTTCATGGTAGAAACACTACGACTGCTCGCTATTAACTTGGGTATCGACAATATCTATGCGGTAAAAGAGTCTGGTCATGTCTCGAACTCATTACGCTACGGTAAGAAAAACAAAGACATCAGCCTTAAATACGACAGTCTGTGGGAAGAGCACGATGGACAGGTGCATGATAACTATTTCTATCGTCTCCCGACAAACCCGAACAGGAAAGATCTTGAAGCTCTAAAACGTCAAAAGCGTAGGTTGTATCGCGAGCGTTATGCCTGGCTAGATCTGTATGAACAAGATCTGAAGAACGTAATCAGTCAGCACATCCGTGATCCTGTTCATTATGCTCATGACAGTTAATTTGGCTAACCTGTACTCGACTCGCTAACGCGTATTACCTTTACTAGCGTGCTTTAGTCTAATCACAGCCCTTGGACCAAACGCTCAATCCCGAGGTGATAGCTTCAAAATAAATATTAGACAATGCTAATTTACATCTTTATAGTATCTAGGTATTTCGAAAACTACTCAATCGCCGGCGACCAGCCAGTACTGATCATTAAGAAGATACAAGCTCTATGCTCGGCAATTTGTATAGTTAAACTTAGAGACAGTAATAGGTAAACGTATGACTAAAATTGTAATCATCGGTGGCGTAGCTGGAGGTGCTTCAGCTGCTGCACGCGCTCGTCGTCTTAGTGAAGAAGCCGAAATCATAATGTTTGAACGAGGACCATTCGTCTCTTTTGCCAACTGTGGATTGCCATACCACATAGGTGGCGATATCGAGGATAGAAGCAAGCTTCTGTTACAAACACCTGAAAGCTTCTTAGCTCGCTTCAACGTTGACGCACGAGTGATGAACGAAGTTACCTCTATTGATCGCACCAATAAAACCGTTACAGTCAAAAATCTTGTTGATGGTAATCACTACAGCGAGAGTTACGACTTCTTATTACTCAGCCCTGGAGCCGGTGCCGTCGTTCCTCCCATCTCAGGAATCGATAACCCCCTCACCCATTCACTACGCAATATTCCAGATATGGATCGCATCATCGAAACAATCCAAATGAATAAACCTGAGCACGCGACAGTTGTTGGCGGTGGCTTTATCGGCTTGGAAATGATGGAAGCGTTTCATCAGCTTGGGATCAAGACTTCGTTGATTGAGATGGCTGACCAAGTAATGACGCCAGTAGACCGGGAAATGGCCGGCTTTGCCCATGCGGAGATTCGTGACAAAGGCATCGACCTAAAACTCGGCGTCGCGCTTGAGTCTGTGAAATATATACCTAACGAACACATCGCAAGTTTTGATTCAGGCGAGAGCGAGAAGCACCAACACATAGAGGGTGAATTAGAATTAACACTTAATAATGGCGAGTCATTAACTACTGATATCTTAATCATGGCTATCGGTGTGCGTCCTGAGACTAAGTTAGCAAAAGAAGCAGGACTTCAAATTGGCGAACTAGGTGGTATCTACACCAATGAAATGATGCAGACTAGCGATCCTAGCATCTACGCTGTGGGTGATGTGGTCGAAGAAAAAGACTTTGTCACAGGTGCACAAACTCTAGTTCCGCTTGCTGGCCCTGCTAACCGTCAAGGTCGTATGGCTGCCGACAACATGCTCGGACGCAATGAAATCTATCAAGGTACACAGGGCACAGCTATCTGTAAGATTTTTGACCTAGCCGTTGCCTCAACAGGGAAAAACGAAAAACAGTTGAAGCGTGAAGGCGTCGACTATGAAAAAGTCTATGTGCATACCGCAAGCCACGCTAGCTACTATCCTGGCGCTGAGATTGTCTCGTTCAAGATGTTATTCGCCCCTAAGACAGGGAAAATACTAGGTGCGCAAGCCGTCGGTAAAGATGGCGTTGATAAACGCATTGATGTTATGGCAGTAGCTCAACGTGCAGGTATGACCGTTGATCAGCTTCAACACCTTGAATTAACCTATGCACCACCTTACGGGAGTGCCAAAGACGTGATTAACCAAGCCGCATTTGTTGCCAACAATATTATTAAAGGTGACGCGACACCTATTCATTTCGATGAGATTGCAACATTAAGCGACAACCAACTCCTACTCGATGTTCGTAACCCTAGCGAACTAGAAAATGGTGGCTTTATTGAAGGCGCAATCAACATTCCTGTCGACCAACTGCGTGATCGAATGAGTGAGCTCCCAGCAGACAAAGAGATTGTAATCTACTGCCAAGTCGGGTTACGTGGTAACGTGGCTTATCGCCAACTCGTCAACAACGGCTTTAAAGCACGCAACTTAATCGGTGGTTATAGAACACTCATGTATGCAAAAGCTTAAGGATTAATACTTAGTCGCCGGTAATGGTGCGCGGACACTTACGGGCTAGTTGCTAGTTGCTAGTTGCTGAGAGAAAGTCGCTCATAAATAGATGCGAGTAGTTAATAGTAAACATTGAAAAACCGAGCTTGGCATTTAAGTAAGTGCCAAGCTCTTTTATTATTCGTAGGAGTCAATAAAAGCTTGCAGTGCTCGCTGATCGACAATTTCTAACCCTTGATCTCCTTTTCTGATGAAACCTTTGTCTAATAGGTCTTTAACCGCTCTTCGATACACTCTGCTCGATGTGCCAAAACGTTCCGCTTCTTGATTCACTTTATCGAAACCGCCTAACACAGTGTTAGTCTCGCTTTGAACCAATAAATCATACGCAATATTGTAGGTAATTGAGTGTAAAAGACGGTTAGTGTAAATACCCATAGAGTCTTGATAATCTTCCGCCAATGCAGAGGCAAAGAAGAACATCATCCCCGGATTTTCAAGTAGTGCTTCTGCTAATCTCTGAATGCAAATAACATCAACTTGCATGTGTTCATCAGCCACTACGTTCCACTGACAAGGGGTCTGCGTGAAAAACTCCATCTCACCGAAGATATGATAATCACAATTCACTTCGCCCAATTGAAAGCGTCGCCCATTAGCCGCGGAAATACTCATAGAGACTCTTCCTGCGGGCACTACATAAAGATACTGAAGCTGCTCACCTTGACGTAGGATTTCATCATTTTGATTGAAGTAACGAGAGTTAACTTGGTGTTGGTAGATGAGATCTCTAAATTCAGAGCTTTTTTGTTCTAAGTAGTTTTTAAAGCGTCCGCTTGAGTATGGTGCAATCTTCATACTTACTCTCTCATTGCATTACTGCTGTTTATATTCAAACGATTGTAACCACTTAAACCACAGGAGAGAACCCAATAAAAAAGCGACGGTCTCCCGTCGCTTTCGTCTTGCATTTATTCAGGCTCTTATTGAGTAATTAATGCTTCCAGTGCCGCTAATGACGCTAGCCGCTCTCCTTGCATCATTACCTCTGCCTCATCGACATATTGCCCAACGCCCTCCTTTACATCTTGTTCGTACAAGACAACATTGTTCAAGATAGAAGCGACATTAAGCCCTCTCAAGCGTCCCACGGTAAACAGCGCGGATGTTTCCATGTCTGCACCTAAAATGCCTTTGCCATTCCAGTACTGACAAAGCGCCTTCTCGTCATCGGTATAAAAACTGTCGTGTGAGCGTACCGTGCCCAAATAGTAAGGTGTTGTTTGCTGCTGCAAGAACTTGTCTAGCTCTTTAAGCAGAGAGAAGCTTGCATAGGCGGGATACGACGGCTTAACGTAAGCGGTAGAACCACCCTCATCGCGAACCGCGCCCTCTGCAATAATTAGCTCACCAAGCCCGATATGTGACTGCATCGCACCTGCAGACCCTACTCTGATGATATGAGTCACACCACAAAACTTAAGTTCTTCTACCGCAATGATCATTGAAGGTGCGCCAATGCCCGTGCTGCAAACCGATATCGCTTTACCTTGATATTGACCAGTGAAGATTCGATATTCACGGTTTTCAGAGACCAGTTCAGCATGTTCAAGCAAGTTAGCGATTCGATTCGCTCTATCTGGCTCACCACAAACAATAACTAACGGAGCAATTTGCGTTTCATCAACGCAGATATGAGGTTGCTTTGCCATCTTCACTCCTAAGAAGCCGTTGCTTGAGTTAACGATTTATCACTGTTTCGTTTAGCTGTGCGTGCCCACTCACGAGTACCGTTTGCCGCAATAAACATTAAGATTGCGTATTGAACAGACATTGCGTACACACCCTGCGTCGCATAAATACCAACGCTGATAATGTTAATCACAATCCACAGTATCCAGTTTTCAACATACTTACGTGTCATAAGAACTTGAGCAACAATAGATAGAATGGTCATCGTGGCATCCCAGAATGGGAACGCATCCGGTTCAAGCACTGGCTCCGCTAAATCCGCACCAAATAGATTCAAGCTATCTACCGCGATGTTTGCTAGCGCAAAAAAGAATGGGTCGATGTACATAGTTAACAAAGCAATAGAAATCACACACGCTACGGCCGTTGCTACTAGTTTATTTTGGCTCAACCAACGAACTTCTAGCGTTTCACCTTGCTCATTAGGACGTGTCCATGCGTACCAACCGTAAATGTTGGCACAGAAGAAGAACAATTGAAGAAGTAGCAGTCCGTATAACTGAATTTGGAAAAAGATAACCGCAAATAAGGTGACATTCAGCAATCCGAACAGGTAGTTAATGGTTTTTTCTTGGCTTGCAAACCAAATACACAACAGACCAAACACGGTGCCGAATGCTTCAATCCAGCTCATCGCGTAGCCACCCCCTATTGGGATATTGACTAAGGTATTATTGATATCAAGTAGGGCGAATAGGTCCATAGGGGTGTCCTTTATTATTTGATTTTTGTAGCACCTATATTATTGCGCCGATAGAAACAAAGAGGAGGACATTTGTCCCCCCTAGAATGCATGCGATCATAAATCAGAATATTAAATCCGGAAAATCAATTTCACGGGAAGATGTCATAGCCCTCCCACAGTCTCGAACTCGAAACTCCAGCACCAGAACAGCCCCCTTCCAAAAACGAAATTTTAGCTTACTGGCTTTAAGCTGATATCGCGTTGACGGTTACGTTTGAGAAGCGCATGATTTTATTTCGATCAGAATCGTTGTCTGGCGTGTTAACCGTTTAACCGCCCTAAAACTCGTTCTGTGCAACGTACTCAATTGTATGGCAGGTCACATGAATAAAGTAATTATGTTAGTAATGGGGCTGCTTTTTACCAGTCGATTGTTTGCCAGTATTGTTCCTCATGTTGGTCAACTTGAGCATGATGCGCCTATCCTCCTTCGCTCGGCATTGATTGTAGGGGTTGCGGCTTACGCGGTTTGGAGTGCATTTAAATACTTCAAAAAGATCAAGGCCTCAGATTCAGATCAACTGTAACGGCGAAAGTCCAAAAGCTTTTGAATAAGCCTCTAATTTCGATTACTGATCTGCGAAATAATCGACCAAGATTTTACGCCACTTTCGTGACTCACGAATCTTCAACAGGGCGCGGTTAATCTCTTCTTCGTACACGTTATTTTCAGTGATTATGAAACCGTAGTTGGACTTTTATAACTGATAAAACAACACCGCTATACCAAGCTTAAGTTTGATAGCTAGAAACTGACATAAACTGACTTTGTGCCGACGAACATAACTTTCCGCACTGAGTAATTTGGCTTTCTAGGAAGTAGATATTACGTCTACTTTTCACCCACTGGGCACGAACCTCCAGTTCTTGACCAATCAAAATCGGATGATGAAAACGAGAGGTTAAACTCACCGTCATCGCCTTGATATCATTCTGAAATAGACAATGCAACATCGCGCTGTCATGCAATGTAGTGACAATGCCACCTTGCATGATGCCATCGTAGCCCTCAGCTTTATCTGTTGGTACAATCTTGGCTCTGGTTTTATATTTAGCTACTGCCTCATTCTTAGTTAAAGTGTCATGCTCGCCAATAGCTTCAAAACAAATGGCGCTGTCGTTGAAAAAACCTTGGCTGCACACTTGGCAACGCCGATGATTGTGTGGAATGAAAACCTTCATACTTACCTTTACCCATAGATTGCTAGAGATTGATATGGCTCGACCAAAAAAACATCGCCAGTTGTGTACCCGTACGGCTTACTCTTGTTTTAAGCCCAATGGTGTTCCTATGGACGAGCTTCATAAAGAAGAATTGCTATTGGAAGAGCTCGAAGCCTTGCGCTTGGCTGATCAAGAAGGCCTGAGCCAGCTTGAAGCCGCTGAACAAATGCAGGTGTCTCGCCAAACGTTCGGCAACATTATCAAGCGTGCACGAGCTAAAGTCGCCAAGTGCATCGTCAATGGTCACGCGTTGGTGATTCAAAGTAGTTAATTAACGTGTTAGCCAGAAGTTATTTAACTCAGTGAGCGAGAACTCTGATGCTTACTTCGATACTTAGCTTGATGGCTCAGTAATCTGATACAGCTTTTTGCTTTGCCCTTCACACACATCCTTGCAATTGCATTCACGCTCAATATCTAACTGCGCCAATCCTCCACAGCTGCCTTTGATTGGCTTGCGCGAAAAAATCACGCCTATCGCCATCAATGTAACGACTCCGACAAACCCCAATAGCGTCAACAAAAAGGTCATTGTCGGAACCCTCGAATAGCACCTAGCTGATTAGGCTGTACCATTAGAATCGAAGCTTGTTTTTTGTGCCCGTTTTCGCCGCACGTTTTATTGCCACACCCACTATTTCTCGGCTCGCGACCATAATCGAGATCGGTCACTTCCCGTAGATTGTCGAAATCCAAAGCCCCGATTTCTGCCTTACCTGTCGATGCCAAGACTCGAATATCGTTATTGAACAAGTGCGCCAGCATCTTCTTACCAATATAACGAACCACCACAGATTTCACATCGTAAGAACGGAGAACCGAAATCCATTGCTTCTTTTTATTGCAAGAGGTGTCGGAGTCAATCAAAGGAACAATCTGTTTTATCTGTCGTTGTTCATCGACAATCGCGATCTGTGGGGAACGAGCAAAGTGGTTGCCAACATGAAGGTCGCGACAAGGTACTGCGTATAACATAGTAACTTCCTGTTATTGACGATCAGGAGTTCAGCATACGCCCCATTATTGGCATATGCCAATAACTATCATGTGAAAAATAAGATTTACTGGATCGATAACTAAGATCACAAGCACCCAAACTTACCGTCATCTTCAGCCTATCTCAGTTACCTTTCAAATAACCATATATACTAGGGGGTAGTATTTTTACTGGGGGTATTTTTTGCGTTGTTAATGCCTGTTATCAAGAGCCAAGCTCAAACCCATTACAAAAAGGCCTCGCACAACCGAGAGCTTAATCGACTATTCAACGTCACACACTAGTCTGAATAATGTCGAATTAGGGACCAATCAAAGATGTTTATAGGAAAAATAGGTTGGATTGAAAATCAAGAATTGCAGTCGGCTTCAATGTAAACAAGCTTATAATTTGAAGTGAACAACGCATCGGGTTGTTATAATATAACATCACACTAAATTACCATCATTTCTCATGAAACAGCCATTTATTCTAATCGATGTCATCAATCGCCTCTCCACACGCTATGTAAGCCGTTTCTCGACATGCTTTCGCTCTCTCAAGGGCTTGACTGTTGGCCTAGCATTATTGTGTTTTGCGCCAAATCTATATGCCCACCCTCACTCTTGGATAGAGATGAAAACTCATATTGAGGGAGAGAATGGCATGATCACCGGTCTCTCTATGGAGTGGTCTTTTGATGCAATGACCTCGATGTACATGTTGGATGGAGAAGACGTCTCTGCCGATACAGAAACTGAAACATTCAAAAAGCTCGCTGCGTCTGTAATCGAAAACATGATGTACGAGCACTACTTCACGTACTTTTATGATGGTGAAGAGCCCATCAAATATCAGGTGGTTGAGAACGCAAAGTTTGAGCGTGATAAAGCCAAGATGGTTCTAACATTTGACCTACCACTTTCTAAACCTAAGCCTGTGACACGAAACTCGCTTCGCGTATTGATTTTTGACCCTAGTTACTTTGTCGACATGTCGTGGCTATCCAACAGCGACGTGACATTGTCACCTGAACTAGCAAGACAATGCCATTTAGAATTAATCGAGCCTAACCCGACGCCAGAGCAAATGAGTTATGCAATGTCTTTACCTGTCGATGCAGATCCAGATAACACGCTAGGCCAACTGTTTACACAATCGGTTGAGCTTCATTGTGCGGCGGTTCCCGCTTCTTAGTCGCAGTGATTCGTTTCAGCCTTTAAGTCAGCGTCTAGCTGATTAAGCATGGCAACTAATTAACAGAAAGATTTCAGATATAGGTTCTTGTTAAATGAAGAAAAATCAATCCAAAATCAATCACTACCTCATTGGTGCTGGCGCGTTCGTGCTTATTGCTATTGGTGCGTATCAACTGTGGTCCATGTGGCCATCGTTAGTTATCTCTAGCATTCAATGGCAAAGAGAAGTCAATTCAGAACTTGCAGACCTGCTCTATGAAGCTAAATCCAACCCTTGGGGCGCAGGCAGTTACCTTATCGGGTTCAGCTTTATCTATGGCATGCTTCATTCTTTGGGGCCTGGGCACGGCAAAGTTATCGTGTCGACTTACTTAGCGACTCACCCAACCAAAGCCAAGGCGAGTTTAGTGCTTACGGTCGTCTCCGCTTTTTTACAAGCATTGGTCGCAATCTTACTAGTAAGCGTGTTGCTGTGGGGCTTTAGTGCTTCCATGCGAGTAGTGAATGACAAAGCGAATATGTTTGTTTCATTAAGCTTTGCCTTAGTCGCGGTCGTCGGCGCGCTTATATGTTGGAAGGCTTTGAAAAACATCTACACCGCTATGCGTAAGCCTAAGCTGAAAGTGAAAGCCATCACTACACTCGCAACAGACACAGCTGCGACAATTTCAGCGCGTTCGCCAATGGCACTTCGTTCATCAATATCAGCCCCTTCTCCGATAATCGACGCTACTAGCACAATGCAAGCCGCAGCTAACACTCATGCAGATCATTCTCATGCCGACTGTGGGTGCGGCCACCAGCATGTAGCCGATGCAGACGCAATCAACAAAGCCTCAACGCTCCGAGAATATGTTGGAATTATAGTGACGATTGGCGTAAGACCGTGCACCGGAGCCATCATGGTACTGCTTTTCGCAAACATGGTTGGCCTATATTGGATGGGTGTTGTCAGTGCTTTTGCCATGGCGATTGGTACTGCTTTCACAACCTCGACGATTGCTATAATGACACTAACAGGCAAGAACTTGGTAAAACGCTATTTGGCAGCAGGTAACAAGAATAACAGTGCTTCACTAAAAGCCGCAGGTCATTATTTACAGCTATTCGGTGGTGTTTTACTTGTCTTAATTGGCTTGTTGCTAATGAGTGGACAAGACAGCGGTATGTCGCCTGTTTTCACTATGTAGCGAACGATGTAATAACAAACCTCAGTTTATTGCGACCTTTACCATTTTTACTAAAAAACACTAGCCCTTATCTCTCAAATCTGAATTAACAGCCACATAATTTCTACTAACCTAACTTTGCACAGCCAGTTAGGTTAGTAGTCAGCCATTCAGAACAGCGCGCTCTATGTAGTTCTGTAACAAACCTACATCCAACTTTGATTTTCCTATTCTTAGCTACTCTTTCATAAACTAACTTAGATTGTTCTAACAATATTAGAGCACTATCCCCCTCCTTTTGAAAATAAGGACATAACTTCCGCAATCCAGAAACTACGATCGCACTCTTCCTATTTTGAAAAAAAATAGAGCAGCAGTTTTATCAATTGAGTAACAAGCCGAAATTATACCCAATAAATTTCACATCAAACTCCAAGCCTTTACCTTACAACTACAGATAGAGCTTTCTTCAACCAAATTCTTGGATAACCTATACTCAAAGGTAAACAAATGAAACTATACATTCCGAGCGCCACGCTCAGTGTTTTGTTACTTTCTCCGAGTTTCGCGAGTGCCGAAGATATACCTGATTCACACGAATTGCGTAATTTCTCGATGCGTTCACAAAGCTCTGGGATAGCCCCACCGCAAGAAGTACTCGGCGTTTATGTTGTCAATTCTGGTCCTGGTCTGGATACCGGTTGTACCTATGCTTCTGGCGGACCTCTACTTATCTCTTTACCTGTTCCTATGGTTGTCAGCCCCAACGTTTTACAAAGTGACGGGAGAATTGCCCCAAGTAAACTGGGCGATATGCAGCAAAAAGGCGTTCTCGGTTCTAACGCAAGGATCAGCATGCCGGTCTTCGACATAGACTCCAATGCCAACGTCAGTAATATTGCTCCAGAAATAGATGTCGTATCTTTTAACGGAAAGTCTTTAGGTACGCTGCAAGGCTCTGATAACCGCTGGACGGATACTAACCTTCAAGTCGATATCAGTGATATCAAGTTCGGCCAAAACAATGAGATTCGCGTCGATATTGATACTGGCAATACGGGAGACAACTGGTGTATGTCTGTCGATTGGGTCTCAATCGAGTTTGATGTTGCCATTCCTGTGATTCTTGCTCATGGCATTGCTGCACAATCAGACTCTTGGGATGATGATACGGCTCCAGGCGTGCTTTCTACACTTGATGACTATGGCATTCGTTATACTCGTTTCTCTGCTGACAAAAATGGAACCACAGCGACTAACGCTAATATCTTGAACAACAAAATTCAGGGTTTTCTCGATGAGTTGAAATCCGACAAAGTTCACGTCATTGCACACAGTAAAGGCGGGCTAGATACCCAAAACCTCAAAGCACTTAGCCCTTCCTTTGAGATAACCTCCCTTTCTACTTTCTCCACACCTCACCTTGGTAGCGTCGCAGCAGATTTGTCGGTGATAAAAATGGACCACTACGCCGATATCTACAGTAACGTCAGTACCGATCCAAATAATTACGCTGGCAAGTACATGCAACTCCCAAATATTCCGTTTGCGGGTCCTAAAATGCCTGGTATCCGTGATCTAACAACGGATACAGCATCAAACGCGATCCAAATGCGTACTCGCGGCAATATTGCAAATACATTTTCTATTGGGGCAAATGCCGATCTCGACCAAGACGGTGTTATTGAGAAAGATCCTGATATCGTTGGCCTATTCCCGTGGGGATCGCGTTGGGCAGGCGTTACCGCTTGGCAGGCGCTAAGAAGCTTTAGTTCTGCGGCCTACCTCGATACTCAAACTCAATCGGTCACAATGCCAAGTGTGCATGGACCACAAGCTCATCCAATCACCATAGTCAGTTACCAAGCCATTCAAACAGTACCGCAAGAAAATGATGTTGTTGTGACCTTGGCAAGCGCTAACCCAAGTTATACCAATGCATTGGGTAACGTATTGGCTAACCACTCAACAATGAAAACGGGACAAAACGTTGAACGTTTTCTACAACAAATTATTTCAATGCGCTAAGGAGTGGCCACAATGAAATTCATCAAGCAATTAGTGATGGTGTTCAGTCTTTTCTGTACCTTCATCACACCGGCTATCGCCAGTAATGCAATACCCGTTGGGATGAGTACAAGCACGACACTATCTCAACCAGTGACTAGTAACGATAACGAAGTCACAATGCTATTTACCATCGACAAAGCGGAAGCCCTAAAAGCAGAAATCATCGTGCCGTTGGATGATGCAACCGTATATTTAGTCAAGCCTAACGGGCAAGTCGCAACATCATCCAATGATGTGCAAGCGAACATACTTTCAGGTGACACACAAAGTCCGCCGCTACCGGGCAGCTATTTATTTTTGCCTGAAGTAACTAACCCTGAACCTGGCGAATGGAAGATCGTCGTTGATTTTCCAAACCCAAGTTACAACACAGTAATTATTGCTCAGGTTGCGATCCAATCCCCTATTGCGTTTGGCATGGCGATAGCTGCAAACCAATTTGTGGTCGGTGAACCAGTTCCCGTTTCTGCATTACTGACAAACAAAGGGAATCCAATCACAGGTGCCCAAACCAGCGCAGTGATCATTGATGAAGCTGGAATAAAAACACGCCTGACGCTTAAAGATGAGGGTGTCAATTTCGATGCTATTGCTAAAGATGGTGTCTACAGCAATATTTTCGTTCCACCCGCTGAAGGGGATTATCTAATTGAAGGCATAACGTCTTTTGAAGAATATGGAACAACTATCACTCGCCAGACAAGTAAAAAAATCCACGTACTACCCTCTGACATTGAATTTGTCAGCCTCTCACTCGCTCCACTGTTTTCCTCTGAAGGCTGTGTTATTGCCTTAGAGCAGCGCTTGGAACTTGATGTTAAATCCGCGGGGGATTTTGCCATTCATGGTTACCTCACCGATGGAATTGACGAGCTGAACACAAGCAAACGTCTGCAACTCAAACCTGCGAAGCAAATCGTCACTCTACAGTACTCAACTGAAGATATTTTTGGCGCGTTTGATTCAGCGTCTACTTTGACCTCCAACCCGACGATCATCTACGCAATCACTCAAGATGACATACGAATTTCAGCCCCTCGAATTCAGTTTGAAGAATTTATTGATTTAGCATCTTTTGAGCGTTGCCGCGAACCGATTGAAGTCACGGGGAGTTTAGTCACCACACCGACTATGTCGCAAGATGGAACCTACATTGATTCGCTGAGTTTTGAGTTTCCTATCCATGTTACGCGCAGTGGAACTTACACAGGTTCGGTAAATATCGTTGGTGCAGCCGGAGAGTATTTAGAGCTAGTGAGTTTCCAAGAACCGCTTGAGGCTGGCGAAAACACCATCAAGTTTACCGTTCCTGGTGACACGTTTAAGCAAGCCGATGGTCCTTATGAACTGAACGCACTGCTAATCTACAGTGGCGTTGACTCCTATCGACAAGGAGTTCTCGGTCAAACTCCACCATACCAAGCCTCTGATTTCAGTCCGCCAGTGAATGTGACCCTCCCCTCTAACCTATTCGGTTTGGAAAGAGAAAACTGGCAAGCAACCCCGGCAACACAAGTCACGCAACATCGTGTCGGTGGTTACTTGAGAGCGGGGGCTTCAATCCCATACGACTACGAAACACTAGCGAGTTTTGACTTAAGTGAGGTTCGAGGGAAAATTAAACAGGCAACGCTTATTGTTGATTTCGGAGATTCAACTCTTCAATTTCCATTCAACAATGTAACTGCGCATATCGTTAATCAAACTTGGTCTCCAAACACACTGGATTACGACACGTTCTGTGAGTCTTTTACAATATGTGCAGCATGGAGTAATCCACTCACTACATTCAACAACGTAGAAGCCGGTCAAACGCTTAGGTTTACCAACTCTAAACTATTAGAAGCATTAAATGAGAAGAGAGTGTCTGGGTTGAACAAACTAGATATTGCTCTTACCTCTTCTCCCTATGAAAGAAGTTTCTTCATTAACGTTAAGCAGGTGTCATTATTCATCGAGTACTGATCCTAAAACTGAAATAGAATAAGGCCACGCCCAAGGTATCGCTTTGGGTATGGCCTCTCAGAGTGAACGGTGATGAACTTTGCAAGCTTCATATATTTATTCTGTTAGAGCAGACTATGCCAGCCCCTCAACAGTAGTGATAAAGCACGCTAATCACTATAGACTCCATCAACCAACAAAATGAGATCGAAGTTTTATCCAAAAAGGCCAGTAGTCCCAACAACCGGGTGACTCCACAGATCTATCCATCCCATCACCAATTTTTTAGGTGACTTTAAAGATGCCCCTACACTAGTCTGATAGCTAAAGTTAGAATAGACCCGTTAAGTATCATCGATTTACAAAACAGAGCCAAAATATCTAAATAAAAACAGTGAGAAGCGATACAATAATCAAGTTGCAAAATTGCAGCGTGGGACACCTGCCCACTGACAGCCCATTCACAGAGAACCATAAAGTAGCCTCACATGTCTAAAGAACCCGGTTTCACTACAGAATACAAACTCGACAAGACGTTTTTCGCGGAGTGTTATGATCAAACTAGCCTTCCGACTCAATTTCCAAAAGCCTACTTAAAAGGAATACTGTTTCTTATTTTTGGTGTGGTTCTGCTGGAGTTTGAACTATTACCTAACGGCTATGTTGGCTGGTTCTTTATTGTTTTGAGTGTGATTGAAGCATTCAGTGTGTACTGCAAAAGAACCTGGTGGTTATGGCGACAAAAAATCAGCTCAGGCGCAGGCAGCAAAATTGTCGTTCAAGGTGACGCTAACGGAGTAAGTTACAAAAACCACAAAGCGACCAACACCATCGCGTGGAGTGATATCGACCAACTTGAGCAGACCGATCTTGGTTTTATCCTGCATATCGGTAAACAGCGCCAATATGTGAGTAAATCTTGTTTAAACGATGAAGCTATTGCCTTCATGATTGAACACCACGCCGCATCAAAAGCGAAATAACACCAATAAATGCCTGCTGATTTAGCAGGCATTTTTCTATCACTTTTAATTCTACGTATCGAATTACCGGGCAATAACAATGAATACCGTGTACCAAATCAGTGATTGCCACCTTTCCGATGAATCCAGCTATGAGAACCTGCGCAGAGCACTGGAATACGTCAACAAAGACACGGCATGCAAGACCATCTTTCTGACTGGTGATATTTGTTGTAACCCAAAGTCTGGCGACTACGTTCGATTAGAGGCATTCATTAGGCAACACATTAGCGACCAATCCATTTACGTGATTGCGGGTAATCATGATGACTCTCGCTTAATGCGCACAGAGCTAAAAGGCTCGACGATTTATGTCACCGACAAAGCCACCATCGGTGAACGAGAGTTTGTGTTCCTAGACTCAAGCTTCAAGCCGCTAGACAGCCGCCACCCACTTGGTTCAGGGCGTATTGATAACCGCGGCATGGCTCAGCTAAAACAACAATTGAGAAAGGCCAATGATCCTATCGTGGTTGTTCACCACCCTGTCATTCCAGTCGGTGCAGATTGGATGAAAGCGATCCGCCTAGAGAACGATACTGATGTGATGAAAGTGCTTCGAAAATATCGCGTTCGTGACGTGTTCTGCGGTCATGGCCATGATGAAATAACAGCGACACAGCAAGGCATAACTCAATATATGGCCCCGTCGACAGCCTATGGCTTTGACCACTCGATCAATGAATACAATCGCAGCGAGAAGATAGGATTAAGTCGAATCTCGTTCTGTGCTGATTCCATCAACTACCAAGCTGTCTATTTTTGAACCCTATCTTACTGTCTTAAACCTCATAGATTAGCTTTCAAATAAACCAAACTATATAGAGCTATGCCAATAGAAGAGGCTTGCGGCGATTCAATTTATCAATCTGTGATTGAAGCCCACAACCCAACTTCCACAACGGGTCAACGTTCAGTAGAAGAAATTACCTGGTTAGCACTGATGACTGTAAAACAAATGCACGATTTAGTTCGGCGCAATCTCGAAAACGAAGAGCTCGAAAACTAAAAGTTTGAAAAAGAATTATCTAGAAAACAGAAAGCTTGAAAGCTGAATACGTAGGATTATCGCCCCACTCTCACAAGTGACCAGAGCCTTGCAAACGTTATTACCCTAAGGTTTGCTAGCAAGGTCTTTGTGATTGATAATAAAAGCAATATAGGCGCAAGTTAGCGCTTTTTTATCACCTAGGTTTATATTGAGGCTATATGGAAATCAAAGTACTAAAAAGCTTTGTGGCTGTCGCGACACATTGCAGTTTTTCAAAAGCTGCAAAAGAGTTAAATACCGTTCAACCTGCCATTAGCCGCCATATCACAAGCCTTGAACACGAACTTGGAGTGAGCCTATTTTTCCGTACATCTCGCGAAGTCGTCATTAGCGCCGCAGGGCAGCACTTACTTAAAGATGCGATTAGACTCATCGAACAAACGGAACAAGCAAAACAGTCCGCAATTCGAGCTTCTTCTGGTTGTATTGGTACTTTAACTATTGGTTATCTTGGAGGCGCAACTCTGAGCTTTTTGCCTCGTTTAGTTCGACAGTATATTGCTGAAAACCCCAATATTGATGTTGATCTTGTTGAGATGACGGCTTCTGAACAGATCGAAGCTCTGGACAAACGAGAGATCGATATTAGCTTCTCTCGCCCACTGCCGAACCTGCTTGTTGATGATTACACCTCGGTGACGATTTATACAGATAAGCTTGTTGCTGTTTTGCCCGTCACCCACGAGTTGGCTAAATACACCACCATTCAAATGAAACAACTGCAGCAAGACCCTTTCATCTTATTTGAACGTGAACAAGCGGTAGGATTATTTGACTCCATCATTACTCAATGTGACCTATCTGGATTCTCTCCAAATATAAAAAAACAACCCAACAACATGCAAACCGTGTTAACCCAAGTCTCTTCTGGCTTAGGTGTATCTATCGCACCGCATGCAATTCGTGATTTACGCAGTGAGGGATGTGTATTTGTTAATCTTGAATCTGTGGACGTACAAAGGCTTTGTTTCCTAATTGGATCTCAGATAGAAACGGCCAGTATGGGTGATTATTA
>NZ_JBFSVE010000074.1:0-18321 GCF_041467715.1 Vibrio sp. 10N.247.311.14 | reverse complement strand
TTAACGGTTGCCGGTTTTCAAGACCGGTGCTTTCGACCACTCAGCCATCCCTCCAGTGGCGTGAATAATATAAGGGGTGGAGGATCTTGTAAACCCTTAATTTTCATAATTTTGTTTTGTTGCTTGTTTTCTAATCATTCACGGCAATAAAAAAGGGAAGCCATTGGCTTCCCTTTGCTGTTTGCTGATTATTTAGTCATTTTTTGTGTAGAAACGCTGTAGCTCTGTCAGGCCTTGCATCAACACAGGTAAGCGAGGGCTTACGTTTTTCAGGCGCTTGTAATTTTGGTCGTACAATTTGTAGTTACCAAATTTATCCAACACCGTTGTTTGCTGGTCAGTAACAAGAGCAAGTTCACGAGAGTCGCCCGCGAGAATCCACTTTCTGTTACGTTCATTAAACAGGCTGCGACCACTACTGAAATCTGTTGGGTTCGAAGATACACCCAATAGCTCTTGCATCAGTGTTACTGACACGTCTAGATGACTAGAACGGTGGGTGTATTCAGAAGCAGACTTGCCAGGCCAGCTGATAAACAGTGGTACTTGTAACTGATAACGACTGTAGTTGGAGTTTGCACCCCAGCTGTTGGTTTTGGTTTCGTTAAACTCAGTACCGTGGTTAGAGGTAATGATAACCACCGTGTTATCGGCAAGCTCTAAGCGTTCCAGTTCAGCGTAGATAGTTGCTAGCTGAGCATCGGCCGCTGTCGCCGACTTTTGATAGTCTGCTGCAAAACGCTCTGCTGTCGTTAGCGTAGAGTCCGACTCTGAACTTGAATCGTAGCTGGCGAAGTTATCCAGTGTGGTTAATTCAATAAAGTTAAACCAAGGGCGTTTAGCTTGCGGTGATTGAATCCAGTTAGACCAAGCTTTTATGGCACTCTGGTCATCATAAGTTGCTTGCTCTGGCATCACATCACGGCCTCGGAAGATGATATCCGAGTACAGTGCATCACTAAAGTTGTCGCCACTGAAAGCAGCGAACTTGTAATCGTGATTCTCTAAAACATCGAGCAATACTGCGCTTGACCCCTGAGCTTCAATGCTGCTTGCGTAGCTGCTCGGTAGGCCGTAGAACAAGCCAAAAATACCAAACATATCGTTACTTGAACTGTAGTGGTTGGTGAAGTTGATCGACTGTTGTGCGTAGGCATAGCTGTTTGGCATCGCTGTCGCATTAAGAGCGTCAGAGCGAAGGTTGTTCACACTCACCATCAGGATATTAAGATCATCACTGCGGCGGTTGTATTGAATTTTTTCTAGCGGGTAGCTAACTAGGTTTACATTCTCTTTGTTCGCTTCTAAACGCTCAAGGTACTCTTCACGGTCTAATAGGCCATGTTTTTCCATAAAGCTTTTCGCTGTCATAGGGTAAGACAGTGGGAAGTTCGCTTTCTGGCTAGTAATTGGGTTATAGAAGTACGCATCAGCCCACATGTAGGTCAAGTGGCTGCTGATGAAACACAAGAAGAAGACGGCAGTAATCGGACGGCCAATGTGTTTATGAGACAGTTTACGCTGCTTACGCCAAACCCACTCAGATAGACCGAGTTGCAGCAAGAAGATAAGCGGCATAACAATGAAGAGGTGCTGCAAATCAGACGTGAATGCAGATTCCTCTCCACTGAATAAAACCTCCCACACGACAGGCGTCAGGTGGAGGTTTATATTTTGATACGTTTGGGTATCAATCAGTAGGACAGTTAAACCTATGGTCGCGAAGATAACGGCAACCAAACGTAATAACTTCCTCGACGGAAGAATAAAAGTGAGCGGGAACAGCACTAATAGATAGAGCGCGAACACTAAAAAGCCAAAATGACCAACCCACGATGCAGCCAAATAGAATTGGCCTAGCAAGGTTTCTGGCCAAGCAGATTGAGTAATATAACGAGTACCAATCAACATCGCAGCAATGATGTTGAAAAATGCAAACCAGTGACCCCAACCAACCAGTCGAGATACACGATCGCTATATGAGTTTGCGCTGTCTACCATTTATAATTCTTTTATCCGTCAATCAAATTTAGTGAGACTTTTTATCTTCAAGAGAAGAAATTAAAGCCTCGGCAAATTTTTCAGCAATTCCTTTGCGTTGTGAAGCAGCAACATTCTGATTTAAGACATTGGTTGCGATATTTCCAGCGATCATCAGTGAAAGTTCTGGCGAAGCTTTGTGCTTAGTTAGTACAGCACCTACTTCAGCTAGGATTTTTTCAACTTGATCATCTGTGTATTTAGATATAATCGGCATAAGGACTCTAATAATGATAGTAAAAGCGGCTTATGATAACCTACTATGCACGACAACTGAAACCTGAACGGTAATATTTTCACTATGAGCCTTCACCTTTCCAACGTAATTTTACACCAGCTGAGCAAGAACGATCAGGATGAGCTGATTGTTAACTATCGTGCTGAATCTCTAGAAAACGATGCTTCATCTGAAAGCCTAGTTGCTGAACTTCACCGTGTTTTTAATTCAAAAGCAGGCAAAGGGTTTGGTTCTTTCAAATCTGACAGCGAATTCCAGCAGTGGTTGCATCAACTTCGTGCTGGTGAGACAAACTTTTACGATTTTTCTCAAAAGAGTGCGCAACGTCTAAAAGACGAACTATCAAAGTACCCATTCGCTGACGAAGGTATCTTGGTAATGGCTGAATATCAGTCACTTGCAACAGATTATCTTTTCATTGGTTTATTGCCTTCAAACCAAAGCCTAAAGGTAACTGAAGGGCTTGATATTAGTGCGACTGACTACCTTGATATCTCAAAAATGGATATCGCGGCTCGTCTAGACCTTTCAACTTATGAGACTGATAAAGAGTCAAACCGTTACTTAACTTACATTAAAGGACGTGTTGGCCGTAAAGTCGCGGATTTCTTCTTAGATTTCTTACAAGCTGAAGTTGGTTTGGATGCGAAACAGCAGAACCAAGTACTGATGCAAGCGGTAGAAGACTTCGTTTCTGACTCTAAATTAGAGAAAGAAGAAGCGATCAGCTACAAAAAGCAGGTTGCGGATTACTGTAACGAGCAGCTTAAAGCGGGCGATGAAGTACAAGTTCGTGAACTTTCCGGTGAGTTGCCAGCAAGCACAGATGGCACAAGCTTCTTTGACTATACTAGTGAGCAAGGCTACGAGTTAGAAGACAGCTTCCCAGCCGATCGCGCAACTATGCGTAAACTAACAAAATTTGTTGGTGCTGGTGGCGGTTTGAATGTTAGTTTTGATAGTCTGCTTCTAGGCGAACGTATCTTTTACGATCCGGAGACAGACACGCTAACGATTAAAGGCACTCCACCGAACTTACGTGACCAACTGACTCGCAATAAGTCATAGTCCGAAGTTAACGGATAAAAGCGGCAGCAGGACGTTGTCGCTTATTTTGTGCTTAATCTTTTAGCTACGGTCATGGCTTCAAGTTAACACGCACAAGGAATATAGATGGAACAATCAGTAGCAAAGCCCAAACGCTTTAAAAAACCAGCCACCTTTTTGGTTGTGCTCTTGGCTCTGTGGTTACTTCCTTCATTGGCTCTTCTTAATCTAAGCCGTTCCTACACCAATTCTCTAGCTCAAATCGAAGAGCTCGGTATTCGAGTCAACGAATTGAGGCAATCGCTTTATTTCTCAGAACCGCTTCGAGTCTCTCGTATCAATAATCTCGCACTCGATGCTCAGTTGGTTTATTCGATCCGACTGCAGATTGAATCTGATTTCCAACACGCCTTGTTTCGTCCTGATGTCAACCAACTGTTGTACGTAGCTGATCAGTTCCTAGAAAAGTTCGATGAGTTCATTCCAATAGAAAGCCAAGTTCAAGACATCGTTGATAACATTAAGATCTTGCGTGCTGATAAAGAGCTTTCCCCTCAGCTAAAACCGCTCCTCAACGAATTCGGTGTTGTGGTATTTGAAGCCATGTATTCTGAAAATCAAAGTTCGTCAGCGACTTATCGCGCCTTTGATTCCATTCTAGAAAAATCTTATTCCTTAGAAAACGAAGAACAAGATGCACTCCAACAACTACTGGCTGATGCGTCAGCATTGTTGAGTGATTACGCTCAGCTTAACTATTTGGTTGATAAGATTAAGAAAAACTCAGTAAATGAACAGATCATAAAACTCGAAGCTGAGTTCCATGATCGTCAATTCAACCTATTGTTGGTGATGCTAGGCTTAAGCTTGGTGGCGATGAGCGGGATAGTGTTTTGGGGCGTTAGGTCCACAAAAACGATGAAAGAAGCAGACCAAGAACTCAGCTCTGAACTAGAAATTAATTCAAGTAAGGAAGACGCTTCTTATAGCGATGTTGTTTCCTCAGCAGTGAAACAAGCAGATAGTGACGCTTATGTATCCGAGAACAGGCCAACGCGCCAGTCTTCCGACTCTCAACCTCCGCAGAGCGTTAACGTTACAAGCCAACCCGTTGTACCGCAATACTCTATTCAGCAAGTCCCTGAACAGGCGCCAGTAGTAGAGAAACACGTTGCCAGTGTCACAGATTCAAAGCCTGCGATTGATATCGAAGACATGTTAGAAACGCTCGATGGTGATGCTGAGTCTGTCGAACTCTTGCTTGGTGTGTTTGTACAAGACCACGCAGGTGACTACGAGAAGTTTAAGTCTTTGTTGACCAAAGATGAAACCTCCGCGGCTCGCATTGTACATAGCTTAAAAGGCGTGGCTGGCAGTATTAAAGCGTCTCGGTTAGCCATCATTGCCGCAACCATTGAAATGACAATGAAGCAGTCCAGAGCGATCAGTGAACATGATTTAGCTGAACTAGAGCAGGCTATAAAAGCCTCTGTGGATTCTGCTCATGAATATTTAGACAGTCAGCGTTAACTTTTACAGGATTTTTGACAATACTCTGACGAAGCGCTCATACAATCAGCGCCCTTAGTCTTTGTCAGAGGTTTATATGTTACGAGTTTCGAGTCGAAGTTGGATGGTGTTGGTGCTTAGCATTGTGCTAAGTGGTTGTTCTCTCTTAGAAGTTAAGTTAGATAGTCAAACGACGCCTCTCACTCAACAAGAGTTAAATGCTCGGCTCATGACGCGTGAATACGCCAAGATGTTTTTTACACGAGTAGAAGACTCGGCTGATTTAATCGCGCAATTTTATCCTGCTGATGACACTTTACATCAATCTTATGTGTTGCTTTGGAAGATCCATGCAGAGCAGGGATTACAACAAGCGGCTTACCAAACTTCCCCAATGTCTGCGTTAATTGACTCGTGGGTTTTCACTGCCCAAATGAATCAGTTTTATAGCCAAGGCGATGGCGCGGACCTATTCGCGACGGATGATGCGGTAGAGGCTGCTCGTTTTCTTGACCAAGAAGCAGATAAATTGGCAAAGGGTGTATTGAACTCCAGTGATTTCAAAAAAAGCAAAGCGTTCGTTGCTCAGTTTGCTGCTAGCCACCCATTTAAAGACCTCACATTCAGAAGCACACCAGCTTACCGTGAATGGCTAAGTTACCTTGGTAAAGACGAATCGCAAATCGTTCAGAGCTTAGGCACCATGCCAGAAGCCATGAGTGACGCATCTGATCGTTTAAGCCTTATGGCTGACCAGACACCGAAACTGATGTCGTGGAAGGCGGAGCTGGTTGCATTGAATAGCTCGCTAACGGGTGAAGACCTATCGATGACGCTGGAAAGCCTTCGTCAAACATCAGCAAGCATGCAAGACTTCATTGAGAACAACCCGGAGTACATGCAAACACTGGCTTCTATTATGTCGACAGAAATGCAACCATTGCTCAACGACCTCAGTGATAAAACCGACCAAAAATTAGCGATGCTGAGTGATGAACGTGTGGCATTAGAAAAAATGGTGACACGTGAGAGAGAAGCTCTAGTAGAGATGATTGCGAAAGAGCGCATCGAGATTGCCGGCATTGTGACTTCAGAAAGAGAACTGTTCACGCAAGACCTTGATCGCGTCTCTCAAGAGGTGGTGGTACTGGCGATTGATAAGCTAATGGAGTTAATCAAAGGTGTGATTATCTACTTCATCCTGTTTATCTTAGTAGTGTTCTTTGCACCGTTAGGCATCGGTTACTGGTTGGGTAAACGAACCGCCAATAAATAGATAAATAAGTAAATCAGCAGATCAAAAAAGAGCGCTCTAGGGCGCTCTTTTTGCATTTATCCATTAACGTTTTGAGTTACGTTCGAAAGCGTTAGCTCCTGAACTTAAGCTTGTTGCTTGCTTAACTCGGTCGCTTCTTCAGCTTCAAACGCTGGTGCTGTTGGTTCACACTTATCAACGAACCAACCCATGTAAGATGTCACGATAGTCACGATGATACAGATGAAGCTTAACCACATGAAGGGTGCGTAAGACAGCGTCGCAACACCAAGAATACTCGCCATGTAGATACCGTTATCACTCCAGGGAACCATACCCGACGTTAGCGTGCCACCAAACTCAGCATTACGAGATAGGTTCTTACGCTTGTAGCCTAAACGGTCGTAGTTTTTCGCACAGATTTTTGGTGTAAGGATTAACGATACGTACATTGCAGAACCGAACACGTTACCCATGAAGGCCGTACCAATTGTGCTCGTCGCTAGTGAGCCTGCGCTGTTTACGCGGCGCTCAAACACCTTAGCGATTGTCTCTAGTACGCCCACTTTATCCAGTAAGCCACCGAAACCTAGACCAAATACGATAACCGCAACTGAACCTAGCATTGAAGACATGCCGCCACGGTTAAGAATCGAATCAATAAACTCTACGCCAGATGAGATTGAGAACGGTGCCCAAGCAGTGTTGAATGCCGTTAGGAAGTCGATATCTTGGATCATGACTGCCCAGATAATACCCAGCAGAGAACCAAAACTGATGACCGGGAATGAAGGCATACGGAAAGCCAACAGACCAAGCACGATAAGTACCGGAACGAATGAGTAAGGCGTGATGTAGAACTGAACTTCCATCGCTTTGATGACAGAGTCTACTTGGCTCATGTCAACGTTGCCCGCGTAGTGGAAACCAAACGCAGTAAACATGATGCCTGTAATCACGTAGCTGATTAACGCAACTGGAAGCATGCCTTTGATGTGTTCAACCACTTCAACACCAGACATTGAAGAAGCCAGAATCACTGAATCAGAAAGAGGAGACATCTTGTCACCGAAGTAACAGCCTGACAGCACGGCACCTGCAGTAATCGGTGCTGGAACACCTAGGCCTTGGCCGATACCCATCATCGCGATACCTGCTGTACCCGCAGCACCCCAAGAAGTACCGGTCGCCAATGCAGTTAGAGAACAGATGATCATGGTCGCTAAAAGGAAGATAGAAGGGTGGATAGCTTTCAGACCATAGTAAATGATAGTAGGTACGATCCCGCCTGAGATCCAAGTACCAACAAGAGCGCCAACGGCTAAAAGTATTAAAACCGCGCCTAAGCCATTGGATATTCCTTTGAGTGCTGCTTTTTCTAAGTCTTTGTATTGGTGTCCAAGACGAATACCAAGAACCATGATAATGAACCAGCCAATATACAAGGCAAGTTGAATTGGAAGGTCAAGCTTTGCAGTAAAGGAAAAAGCAAGGGATAGAAATAGTCCTAACGCGATGAATACCTGCAATAGGTTCGGTAGGCGAGTTTTACTCTGCTTCATAAAAGCCTCTTGTGATTTCGAGCATTTATAGTGCTTCGTTATAGTGTGTGGTGCAAAACGGACACTACAGTAATTAGTTTATTATATCGAAAAAATACGCCCAAGTTGTGATATTTGACTGTTAACTCAATCAATTGTGGTTTCATAATCTAAATTTTTGTTACATTCATGATTGTTACATGTTGAAATCTGTCGCACGTTGTTTTCGTTTTGTAAAATAAAACTCTGATTAACCTTGGTTTAAAAGAGGGATTTACTGTTTGTGATGAGCGTCGATTGAATCGACTTTGGCGATGTAAATGTTTGAATTTGACGATAATGGACGCTTAATCAATGAGGTGGAGATGGAATGTCGATACAGAGATAACTGCACGATTCATTACGTTCACTTAAAAGAAACGAAAAAGTTACACTTTTTGACAAAAAGCACTTGAGTTCTGTTTCTGAAAAACTTATAGATGGGGGAGAGCAATTTTTAATTTATACATGGAGAGTGAGCGATGAGAGTAGGTCTAGTTGGTTGGCGCGGTATGGTTGGTTCTGTACTGATGCAACGTATGGTTGAAGAGAAAGACTTCGACTTGATTGAGCCTGTTTATTACAGCACATCTCAGATTGGTATTCCTGCCCCTGTTTTAGGTGGTAAAGATGCGGGTCTACTTCAAGACGCTTTTGATATTGATAGCCTAAAACAGCTTGATGCTGTGATTACCTGTCAAGGCGGCGATTACACATCAAAAGTATACCCAGCACTGCGTCAAGCAGGTTGGAAAGGTTACTGGATTGATGCAGCATCTACTCTGCGTATGGATGCTGATTCAATCATCACTCTTGATCCTGTTAACTTGGCTCAAATCCAGCAAGGCATTCACAGCGGCACCAACACGTTCGTTGGCGGTAACTGTACTGTGAGCTTAATGCTTATGGCTCTAGGTGGTCTGTACGAGAAAGGCATGGTTGAGTGGATGAGTGCCATGACTTACCAAGCAGCTTCTGGTGCGGGTGCTAAGAACATGCGTGAGCTGATCTCACAAATGGGTGTGATCAACGACAGCGTAAGTTCTGAGTTAGCAAACCCTTCAAGCTCAATTCTTGATATCGATAAGAAAGTGGCTGATACGATTCGTTCATCTTCATTCCCAACAGACCAATTTGGTGCTCCGCTTGCAGGCTCACTGATTCCTTGGATCGATGTGAAGCGTGAAAACGGTCAGAGTAAAGAAGAGTGGAAAGCCGGTGTTGAAGCGAACAAGATTCTTGGTCTAGATGGTCAGCCAATCCCAATTGATGGTACTTGTGTACGAATCGGTGCAATGCGTTGTCACGCTCAAGCACTAACGATCAAGCTTAAGCAAGACGTGCCAATGGACGAGATCGAAGAGATCATCGCAACGCACAATGATTGGGTTAAAGTGATTCCTAATGACCGCGACATCACGGCACAGGAGCTAACACCAGCGAAAGTAACAGGCACAATGTCTGTACCTGTCGGTCGTCTGCGTAAGATGTCGATGGGTAACGACTTCCTAAACGCCTTCACGGTTGGTGACCAACTACTTTGGGGTGCTGCAGAACCACTACGTCGTACTCTACGCATTATCCTTGCTGAGAAATCGTAATAGGCAAGATTGCTTAAATTCTATTAGCTGATAAACCGAAAGGGTTGACGACAAACGTCAACCCTTTTTAGTTTATTGCTACCTCGTTATTCGGCCCTCGAAACTGCCCTTAAATCTCTTCGCATCTCGCTACTCGAATCTGCTTTTATTTCTCGTCGGTGACGACACGCTTGTCTGGATCCGCTAATTCGCTAGCACAGTGCTTGCAATACATGGCGTCTGAATCATGACCCGCTCGGTTACAGTTCGGGCACTTAACCAACTCTTTGTGCGAGTTCATCTCATTACTGAGTTCTGCAGTAATGATCCCGGTTGGCACTGCTAAGATAGAGTAACCCAATAGCATGGTCAGTGATGCTATGGCTTTACCAAGCGCGGTCTGCGGCACCATGTCACCATAACCTACCGTAGTGATAGTCACGATGGCCCAATAGATACTGTGAGGAATACTGGTGAAGCCATTGTCAGGACCTTCAATAACAAAGATCAAGGCGCCAAAGATAACCACCAAGATGCCGACGGTGCTAAAGAAGATCAGTATCTTTCGTCGTGCCATTAATAGTGAGCGCAACAGAATATTGGAATCTTGCAGGTAGCGAACCAGCTTTAGAATTCGGAAGATACGCATCACACGCAGCAGTCTCACCACACCCATAAATGAAGCGCCTGGGAAGATGATTGCTAGGTAGGTCGGAAGAATCGCCAATAGGTCAACGACACCATAAAAACTGGTGGCGTAAGATTTTGGCTTTGGGGAGCAATAGAGCCTTAACAAATACTCAAGAGTGAAGAGTGCAGTGAAGGTGTATTCGATATAACGCAGCTGTTGTGACCATTCGGTCATCACATTAGGGATGGATTCTAAGATCAGAACCAACAGCGAAGCCAAGATTGCAACGATCAGAGTTATATCAAATGCACGTCCGGCTGGCGTGTGAGTACCAAAGATAATGACGTACAAATGATGCTTGAGTGGCTTGCGTGACATAAGGAGAGGTTCGTCTTCTGTTAAATGCATTAACAGTCATTATACAAGCTTCATAATAACGAGGCGAGTGAAAGCCCAATTGCTTTACTCGCCTCATCTATATTTCAATATTGTTGCCCTTTATAGAGCAACCGAAATGTTGTTAAACGTTATGCCAAGCCTGGGAACAGATTACGTAGGCCATTGGCGATGAACTCGATGCCCAATGCGCCAAGAATCAGACCCATGATACGAGTGATCACGTTGATACCCGTTTGACCTAAAAAGCGAACGATAACCGGCGCTGAACGGAACAAAAGCCAAGAGCACGTTGCGAATGCGATGATGCTAATGCCGATGCCGACCGTATCAATAGCAGCAGGATAGCGAGAACCATAAACAATGGTCGAGCTGATTGCACCTGGGCCTGCCATTAGCGGCATAGCAAGTGGAACAACGCCGATCTGCTCTTTGCTGATGTATTCAGACTTCTCTTGTTTGTTCTGCTTATCTTCACCGAGCTTACCGCTCATCATCGAAAATGCGATGCTCAATAACAGTAAGCCACCAGCAACGCGGAATGAATCCAACGAGATGCTAAACATATCAAGAAGCATTTGCCCTGCAACAAGTGACATAATCAAGATCACGGCAACAGCAATATTTGCTTGTAAGGCTGTCCTGTTCCTCTCTTCTGGCGGCATATGAGCAGTAAGAGAAACAAAAACAGGCATGATGCCGATTGGGTTTACGGCAGCAACAAGCCCAAGGAAGAATTGCATAAAAATTGCGAGTTCTAAGCCTTGCATGAGAGCGATCTCCAGTTAGCGTACTTAAGGTTGAAGGGTTGATCTGTGAATAGTTTAGGCGCGTAATGTAAGGGACAAACTCAATTTACGCGAATGAAAAAAACTAACTTGAAATGGGTGATTCTTTTTAGAAAAACTAATTGAATCTCACTTTTGTTTTAAGCCTGTTGCAAGCTAGCTGGTAGTGTTTCATTTTGTAATTTATTGTTGAGTAACTGTTAACCGACGCACGAAATTAATAAAAATTATGTCAGAATCTAGCCCGTACAACGCTATGGATATACTCTCAGTAGCACGAATATAGCTGTATACATGTAATTTAACGGACTAAAAATGAAACTTTTTTACAGTTTATTACGCTATGTAGAAAAAAGTTGTCTGTTTGCTTGTTTTTTGCGCGAACGAAAAGTGTGAGTTTAATCTATATAAATCATGCTCTTAAGTTCATTTTTGCGATTGCCTTACTACTTTCTGGTTAATTCTTTTTGGGTAACTGATCTGGGTCAATTTTTTTCACACAGTGAAATAATATACTCAGCCCTGAAAGCAATTTACTAAGAACGCTGGTGTTTAAGGTTAACGGCAAGCAGCGAATTTAATAAAAAGTTTTTAATATTTATTATTTTAGGAGATCCACCATGCCTGTAACTAACTTAGCGGAACTTGATGCTCTAGTAGCTCGCGTTAAAGCAGCACAAGAAGAGTTTGCAACATTCTCTCAAGAGAAAGTAGACGCAATCTTCCGCGCAGCTTCTCTTGCTGCTAACCACGCTCGTATTCCACTTGCTCAACAAGCAGTTGCTGAATCTGGAATGGGTATTGTTGAAGATAAGGTTATCAAAAACCACTTTGCATCTGAATTTATCTACAACAAATACAAAGACGAAAAAACATGTGGCATCTTAGAAGAAGATGACAACCTAGGCACAATGACTATCGCTGAGCCTGTAGGTATCATCTGTGGTATCGTTCCAACAACGAACCCAACTTCTACAGCAATCTTCAAATCTCTAATTTCTCTTAAGACACGTAACGGCATCATCTTCTCGCCACACCCACGTGCAAAGAACTCAACTAACGACGCAGCGAAACTAGTTCTAGACGCAGCTGTTGCAGCTGGTGCTCCAAGAGACATCATCGGTTGGATCGACCAACCATCTGTAGAGCTTTCTAACGCGCTTATGAAGCACGACGGTATCGCACTTATCCTTGCTACTGGTGGTCCAGGCATGGTTAAAGCAGCATACTCTTCAGGTAAGCCTGCTATCGGTGTTGGTGCTGGTAACGTTCCTGTCGTTATCGATGAAACAGCTGACATCAAACGTGCTGTAGCATCTATCCTTATGTCTAAGACTTTCGATAACGGCGTAGTATGTGCTTCTGAGCAAGCTGCAATCGTAGTTAGCGAAGTATATGACGAAGTTAAAGAGCGTTTCGCTTCTCACAAAGCTCACGTTCTATCTAAAGCTGACGCTGATAAAGTACGTAAAGTTCTGCTTATCGACGGCAACCTAAACGCTAAAATCGTAGGTCAACCTGCTCCAGCAATCGCTGAAATGGCTGGTGTTAAAGTTCCTGCTGATACAAAAGTACTTGTAGGTGAAGGTCTTGGTAAAGTTTCTTACGATGACGAATTCGCTCACGAGAAACTATCTCCAACTCTAGGTCTATTCCGCGCAGATGACTTCGAAGACGCAGTTGCTCAAGCGGTAACTATGGTTGAAATCGGTGGTATCGGTCACACATCTGGTCTTTACACTAACCAAGATACTAACGCAGACCGCATCCGTTACTTCGGTGACAAGATGAAGACTGCTCGTATCCTAATCAACATCCCGACTACTCACGGTGGTATCGGTGACCTGTACAACTTCAACGTTGCACCTTCTCTAACTCTAGGTTGTGGTTCATGGGGTGGTAACTCTATCTCTGAGAACGTAGGTCCTAAGCACCTTATCAACAAGAAAACTGTAGCGAAGCGAGCTGAAAACATGTTGTGGCACAAACTACCTAAGTCTATCTACTTCCGTCGTGGTAGCCTTCCAATCGCAATGAGCGACCTAGAAGGTAAGAAACGCGCATTCCTAGTAACTGACCGTTTCCTATTCAACAACGGTTACGCAGATGACGTAGTTAGCTTGCTTAAAGCACAAGGCATCGAAGTTCAAACTTTCTTCGACGTAGAAGCGGATCCAACGCTATCTGTTGTTGAGAAAGGCGCTGAAGCAATGAAGAGCTTCCAACCTGACGTAATCCTTGCTCTAGGTGGCGGTTCTCCAATGGATGCTGCTAAGATCATGTGGGTTATGTACGAGCACCCAGAAACTCACTTCGAAGAACTAGCAATGCGCTTTATGGACATCCGTAAACGTATCTACAAGTTCCCTAAAATGGGTCAAAAAGCTGAGCTTGTATGTATCACTACAACTTCAGGTACAGGTTCAGAGGTTACTCCATTCGCTGTTGTTACTGACGACAAGACTGGTGCTAAATACCCACTAGCTGATTACGAAATCACGCCAAACATGGCTATCGTTGATGCGAACCTAGTAATGAACATGCCTAAGTCTCTAACAGCGTTCGGTGGTTACGATGCAGTAACTCACGCTCTTGAAGCTTACGTATCTGTTCTAGCGAACGAGTACTCAGACGGTCAAGCTCTTCAAGCTCTTAAGATGCTTAAAGAATACCTACCATCAAGCTACAAAAATGGTGCGGCTGACCCAATAGCTCGTGAGAAAGTACACAACGCAGCAACTATCGCTGGTGTAGCATTTGCGAACGCATTCCTAGGTGTGTGTCACTCAATGGCTCACAAAATTGGTGCTGAGTTCCACCTACCACACGGTCTTGCTAACGCACTACTTATCTCAAACGTTGTACGTTACAACGCGAACGATAACCCAACTAAGCAGACTGCATTCTCTCAGTACGACCGTCCACAAGCACGTCGTCGTTACGCTGAAGTTGCTGACCACCTAGGCCTAAGCCAAGCTGGTGACCGTACAGCTCAGAAGATTGAACGTCTACTGACTTGGTTAGAAGAGCTTAAAGTTGACCTAGACATCCCACTATCTATCCAAGCTGCGGGTGTTAACGAGTCTGACTTCATCGCTAAACTAGACGAGCTAGCTGTTGAAGCGTTCGATGACCAGTGTACAGGTGCTAACCCACGTTACCCTCTAATCACTGAGCTAAAAGAAGTTCTAACAACTTCTTACTTCGGCCAACCATACGTTGAAGGCGAAACTTTCGAAGGTACTACAGTTATCCTTAAGAAAGCAGACCAAAAGCCAGCTGAAGCGAAAGCGCCAAAAGCTAAAAAAGAAAAAGCTAACGCATAATAAGTAAGCATTAGTTTTGAGATAAGTTTTCGCTAGCACGATACTTATCTATCGGGAAAAGATGAAAGCCCCAGTCGAGAGACTGGGGCTTTTTTTATGTTTGGTTCGTTTGTAAAACGGATTGAGAGGCAATAGCTCTGCTACTTAATATGAGCTGAGCCAGTCATGTTCAATTGGAATAGGGAGTTAAACCTCTGCCGCGACAACTCGCCCACTGAAGTAGTCATTCGAGACAATGTATTCGGTTGTTCTGGTCAGCTCGTCTTGCAGCTGTGCCCAGTGACATCGGTTGAGCTTGCCATCGGAGTTATGAACGGCGGGAACAACGCCACCGACTCGAATGCCAAAGGGAGTCAGCTCTTTCGCCCAACTATGGGTAAAGCCAGTGATCATTGAGTTTGCGCTCTCTAAGCCAGACACATCGTGAAAGTCATCATGAGATATCACATTCACAATCACGCCTTCCTTATCTTCCTCTCGCAATCTCTCAGCACTGATTTGCCCAAATGCGAACAGGGTCGATGCCATCGATGAGAGATCATTAATAAAGCTGCTCACAGGCTGATCGCCAATTAGGCTAGGCATTGGGGAGCTTATCCAGTTATTGACCAGCACATCGGGTGTCGTGTTGAAGGTGGTTTGAATAAAATCATATACGCTGAGAATCGCTTGGCTGTCATTGCCTTTGAGCGTGTAGTGGTAAACAGAGTCAGAAAACCGGGCACACTGTAGATACGTCGCTTTAAGTGCTTCCGTGTCTTTATCACAAAGGATGACGGTGGCTCCAAGGTTAACAAAGTGGTTCGCAATCGCCCCCCCCAGTCGCGAGCCGGCAGATGTCACCAATATGATTGAGCTTTTTATTTCCATCCCAGTACCTAAACAAATCGTCCATGTCGGATAAGGATGGGTTAAAATTTATACAACGGGTGTGAATTGGTTCAAACTAAGGTGTGCCAATTAATAAGTTTTTATGAACTTAGTGGCACGTCACATTTTGTAGTAACTTCAAGCGGTAACCGACATCAGGTGTTTTTAGGTTGCCTAAGGCTAATGGTTCATATCATTCGTGTGAATACTTTGAAGTGTGCGAGTTAGTCGAAGAAGAGCTATGGATAGACAGCGAAAAAGGGAAAGGTAGGCGACCGCTATACTTGAGCTTGAATTTGATACTGACGTTGCGCGGTGGTTAGCTCATTGTAGAGCGTGGCATGTGGCAAATCAGGTAAATGCTTGTTTGCGAGTTTGCGTCGGTCATGACCAGAAAGGTTTTGGTAAACCTCTTCGGGTAAGTCGGCTGTATCTTCAGGCATGAAGGCAAGCGCTTCAGGTTTCAAGTAATGGCTGAGTTTGGCGCTGGCAAGGCTAGCTTGATGAAAATGATTAGATTGCTGAGCTGAAATCTCATATGAAGACTGGTTTGAACGCAGTTGTTGAGGTTCTGCTACGCCAAATTGTTTGCGCAGGCGATCTTCATTTGTCTCTGTGATTTCAATGGTGTCAATTGGCGTGCAATCACGGACATCATTAGAAAACATAGATAACAGCAACGCGAAATCTGCACGGCGACCTTGCTCAACCGCTTGGCTGATCCCGATGCCGAACTTCAGTTCGTTGATGATTCCTGGTTTGTCTAAAGTATGTATTTGCATGTCGCCTCTCATTGGATACACCTTTAACGGCATGGAGTCGGCAAACTTTAGTGTTTAATTACAGGCAAATAGAGAATTTATGTAGGGTTGGGAAGAAGGCTATCAATAGTTCGAGAAATAAGCGCTATTGGCGGGTTTATTACGAAATGTTTAGATTTTGTGGAACACGACAGATACAAAAAAGCTCACGCCGAGGCATGAGCTTTCAATAGATAACTCGCTATAAATAGCGCAGCGTAAGCAATAATTACTTAGCTAGGTTCTCTTCTACGAAAGACCAGTTTACTAGGTTCCAGAATGCAGCCATGTAGTCAGGGCGAACATTGCGGAAATCGATGTAGTAAGCGTGTTCCCATAGGTCAACAGTTAGAAGTGGAGTAACACCTTCTTCTGTTAGAGGAGTAGCAGCGTTAGAAGTGTTAACGATGTCTAGAGAACCGTCAGCTTTCTTAACTAACCAAGTCCAAGAAGAACCGAAGTTGTTGATTGCTGAATCAGTGAATTTCGCTTTGAATTCTTCGAAAGAACCGAATGCAGCGTTGATAGCTTCTGCAACAGCGCCAGTTGGTTCGCCGCCCGCTTTAGGAGCAAGACAGTGCCAGTAGAACGTGTGGTTCCAGATTTGAGCAGCGTTATTGAAAACACCACCAGTAGAAGTCTTAACGATCTCTTCTAGTGTTTTGCCTTCAAACTCAGTACCTGGGATAAGGCCGTTTAGCTTAACAACGTAAGTGTTGTGGTGCTTACCGTGGTGGAAATCTAGCGTTTCTGCTGAGATGTGTGGTTCTAGCGCGTCTTTCGCGTAAGGAAGAGCCGGTAGTTCAAATGCCATTGCTCAATTCTCCATTGATATGAAAGAGTTAACTCTTTCGATTGCTTCCAGTGATATTATTATTCATGGCTCGCTATACTGCCAACCATGGTCAATTTGCTGACTTGCGATATAGTTTAGCAAGTTTTTACTTTATTAAAAGCTTATTTCATTACTTTTGTGTGAATTGTTAGCTTAGCTTGTTAACCGCTTTTTTTATATGGTTTTTATTCTTTTAGTTTGGGGTAGAATAAAGGCAATAAAAGCCGTAATCCATTAACGAGGAAGCAATGGAAACTATCGATAAAATCAAACAGCAAATTGAAGAAAACACTATTCTACTGTACATGAAAGGTTCTCCTAAGCTACCTAGCTGTGGTTTCTCTTCTCAAGCGTCTCAAGCTCTAATGGCATGTGGCGAAAAATTTGCTTACGTAGATATCCTACAAAACCCTGATATCCGTGCAGAGCTTCCTGCTTACGCACAGTGGCCAACTTTCCCACAACTTTGGGTTGAAGGTGAGCTAATCGGTGGTTGTGACATCATTCTTGAGATGTTCCAAAAAGGCGAACTTCAGCCAATCATCAAAGAAGCAGCGGCTAAAGTTGCTGGCGATGACGCTGAATAAGTTCTAGCCTTTGCGCTGAATAGTTAAAATGAGGGGCCTTAATCAGGCTCCTTTTTTGTTTGAATTGATCGAATCATTGACTCGATAAGGAATGAACAATGAACGTAAAACTTCATTATGTGCATGATCCAATGTGCAGCTGGTGTTGGGGTTACAAGCCAACACTTGAGTTATTGAAACAACAATTGCCTGCGAGCATTGAGTTTAACTATGTAGTGGGTGGTTTGGCCCCGGATTCTGATGAGCCAATGTCAGAAGAGATGAAAGGCAAGCTGCAAGCGATTTGGAAGCAGATCGAAGCTAAGTTGGGTACTGAGTTTAACCATGATTTTTGGACAGAGTGCCAACCTGTTCGCAGTACTTACCCTGCGTGCCGTGCCGTGATTGCTGCAGGTTTTCAAGACCACTACGAAGCGATGCTTGAAGCGATTCAACATGCTTACTACCTTCGTGCGATGTTGCCACATAGCCAAGACACACATTTGCAGTTGGCTGAAGAGCTAGGTATGAATGTTCAACAGTTTGAAAATGACCTTTCTAGCAAGTTATTGGAAAGTGAGTTAGATGACCAGCTAGGCTTTAAAGAAGCGATGGGTGTATTTTCTTACCCGACCTTAATGCTTGAAGTGAACGGCATCTTTAGTGAAGTTGAATTGGATTATCATTCAACGGAAGCGACGCTTAAGTCTATTCGCGAAATTTTAGTGAGTAATGCTCCCGCTGCGTAATTCAGCGAGAGTCATCTGTATTCGCAATGGTTTCTAAGGCTTACTCATCAGAGTAAGCCTTTTTTGTTGTGCGCCGAGCATGGCGTTGATCTAGGAGGTGAAAGTCCTCTA
>NZ_JBFSVE010000073.1:0-18989 GCF_041467715.1 Vibrio sp. 10N.247.311.14 | reverse complement strand
CATGTAGGCTAGCTACACATCGATGCCTCTGCCTTGTATAAATACCCAGCAACTCGCTGCAAAAATCAGCTCGAAAGATCAACACGCCCTAGTAATAAAGCCGCAATTCTTTGGTACGGATACAAAAAAGGTCAGCGACTTAGCTGACCTTTCACATCTATCCCAATTTTAGGGACGAAGCATTGAACTGACTAGATAACGCCAAGCTCTCTTAGACGTTCCATTAGGTATTCGTTTGCTGTGTACTTTTCAGATAGCACTACTTCTGGTTTCGGGTGAAGGAATAGAGGCAAAGAGATACGAGACTTCTCTTGGCGTTCACCTGATGGGTTGATTACACGGTGAGTTGTCGATGGGAAGTAACCACCAGATGCTTCTTGAAGCATGTCACCGATGTTGATGATCATGTTACCGAAGTCACATGGAACATCTAGCCATTCGTCATTTTGAGCTTTAACTTGAAGGCCCGGCTCGCTTGCAGCAGGAAGAACCGTCAGTAAGTTGATGTCTTCGTGTGCCGCAGCGCGGATTGCACCTGGCTCTTCATCACCTTGCATTGGTGGGTAGCGAAGAACACGAAGCAGAGTCTGTTCACTGCCGTTGATCATTTCTGATAACGCAATAGAGAATTTCTCTTGTACTTCTTTAGGAGCATGAGCTTCAACCCAACCTAGCAGCTCTTGAGCAAAAGCATTCGCACGTTGGTAGTAATCTAGAATCTGTTCTTTCAGCTGCTCAGGGATTTGACCCCATGGGTATACGTGAAAGTACTCTTTGATGTCTTTTACAGTGTGGCCCTTAGCAACTTCAGACACTGAAGGTGGAAAATATCCATCTTGTGTTTCAACATTAAAGTGGAAGTTCTCTTTTTCTTCAGAGATGAAGAATTGGTACCAGTTTTCGTAAATTGACTCAACAAGCTCTTTCGGGATTGGGTGGTTCTTAAGAACACCAAAACCAGTTTCACGTAGAGAGCGAACAAATTGTTCTGCTGCGTCGTCAGCAAGGTAATCGACAGTTTCCAGTTTCATGACTTTCTTTCTTGTTATGTAGTAATAGAGCGATTTTAAGGATCGCTTTGTTGTAAATCAAACTTTTGTGAAACTCTCGCAACCGTTTGTCTAGATACTGGGCGATAACGCCGGTTTTCAACAAATATGGTGATTAGAGCGCAATTGAACACTGTTCATTATTGTGTAACTATACATGAAACTAATACAGGATCTGATGATGACAATTACGCCACTTGCTCAAAATAGACCATTACTGTCATTGACGACGCTGTATCTGACTGTGTTTTTATTTTCAGCGTTCGCTCCCTCTTCAAGAGCGGTGTGGATTGCCGAAATTGTCCCAGCGCTCGCGATATTGGTGGGTATTTGGTGGTTATCAACAAAGCTCACCTTCACTAAGACAGCTTACGTTTTGATGTTTATCTGGCTGATTTTGCATACGATAGGCGCAAAATATACCTTCGCGGAAGTGCCATTTGATTGGTTCAATAACATGATAGGTTCAGAACGGAATAACTTTGACCGTGTCGCGCATTTCTCTATTGGCCTTTATGCTTACCCACTCGCTGAGTACTTGATTCGTAAAAAACTGGCTCAACCGGTGCTGGCATGTTTCTTTGCGCTATTTGCGATTATGAGTGTTGCTGCAGGTTATGAAATTATCGAGTGGTGGTACGCGGAGATCGCAGGTGGTGATGAAGGTATCGCATTCCTTGGTTCACAAGGCGATATTTGGGATGCACAGAAAGATATGCTGTGTGACACCACGGGCGCAATTGTCTCGCTATTACTTCTTAAGCTTCAAGGGCGTGTCAATGCTTACTAAGCTCAATTATTTACACTGAGTATCAAAAGCAACGTTGAAATGCCACACACAAACCGTGCTGTGGCATTTTTAGTTTCAGCATTGTTTGCTCGTTTTAATATGACTGGTCGTTTCATCGTGACAGGTTATTTCATCGTTACCTTGCCACCAACAAACTTGTAGGCTGGCGTACCTCGAACCAAAGTGTCTCGCGCAAATTCAATCCCGCATTCAGGGCACACACATGGTTTTGTCGTGAAATCTTCAACGATACGCTCCTTAAAACATTTCACGAGTGCACCTTTGCCACCTTTCCGATACTTAAAAAGCTGCGTTTTACATTTGGCACAGAAAATCTGAACCGTCTTGGTCGGTTGTTTCTTGTTTGGTTTAGCCATAGAAGTTAATGATTGAACTCTTTATTTCTTAAGTTTAGGGGCGACAAGAACCAAGCTTATCCCTAGAAGTATAACGGTTGATGAGACTATAAATTGCATGGTGACAGGTTCAGATAACAGTAATACACCACCAAGTGTCGCGATAACTGGAACAGAAAGTTGTGCAATAGACGCCACCACGGTATTCAGCTTTTTCACCACGTAATACCACAAACTATAACCCACACCAGAAGCCACAGAGCCCGATATAACCGCGTAAATCAAACCTTGTTCAGTGATAGACACTTGCGTTAACGCATTAGGAATCAAAACTAACAAGCTTAATGCCAAAAGGATAACTAGCGAACTGAATCCAAAGTTAGCGGTGGTCGATTGCAGTGCGTTTGACGATGTCTTTCCTGCCAATGTGTAAATGCCCCACCCAACTCCGGCCAGAGACATCAAGATAATAGAAACTAAATCAGGTGCCTGTGTCGATTCCGTTGGCATTAATAAATAAACAAGCCCTGCTACCGATAACAAACATCCGCCCCATTCAATCAATGACATTCTGTTGCCAGAAAACAAGTGCGCGGCAATCATCGTAAATTGCACCGCGACAAACAACACCAGAGCACCAAGACCTGCGCCAAGCTCTAAGTAAGCAAACGAAAAACCAAACATATACACGAGCAGTGACAATATTGATGTGAGTTGAAACTGTGATTTGAGCTTTGTGTATAGCGATGTGTTACTTGCTAACTCACTTTTAGCTTTAGATTGGGAAGATAAAGCTAATAAAATCAAAAGCGTAAGCGCACCAGATAAGATGCGAACGATCGAAAAGCTCAAAGGATCGATCGTTTGATCCATTAAGGCCCAGCGACACAGAACTGAATTAGCAGCAAATGCCACCAGCGTAATAAATGTAACCATCAGAGTTTGCATCGTTTTTCCTAAATGAGTTATTTGGTCCTAATTGAGTTTTCTTGGATTTCAATCAACGTCAGGCTTCACCCAAACTTGGCTAAAGTCGAACCAACCTAATGCATTACATTTCGCGTTTTGCAACGTACCACATTGATCTTTATTGACGCCTAACCAGCAATGGAACATCGGGATCAATTGATTGCTTTGGACTAGTTGTTTACCTAACTGTCTTGCTGGGAATTGCTCGAATTCACCAGAACGCCAACGGTCAATCATGTGACACCATTGGTCGAAGTCTTCTGCCGGGCTAGATTCATCAAGAAAACTGTAGTCCATTAACCAGCCAGCCAAGGCGTCGTCTCTGTTATTGGCGATGCCCATAGGGTTAATCCAAACATCAACATCATCGGCGTGCGGAGGATCGGTTTCGTAACCGTAAAGATCAACATCGACGTTGTATTGCTTCAGCACCGTGACAATCGCCTTGGCAAGCGTTGGGAACATTGGGTGTTGGCATTGATACGCTAATCTTATGGTAGGCTTCGAATCTGCTGGTGGACAAACGGGCACTTTTAACTTTATGTCATACCAACCGGGTTTTATCCCATAAGCGTGTAACACGCCCAAATCGATAACAGTCTCTTTTGGAATATGAACAAACAGATCCGCCGCATTCAACGCGTTAGATAAAAACTGTGCCCATGCGGGATCTTGTGCAATACCCTTCTTTCTATTGAGCAGTAAATACGTGCAACCAGGATCGAGTTCTACTTCATCGCTATCGCCACGGTCGGCCATAACAGGCTTAGATAGGCTTGGGTAAACCATTGAAGAATAAGCCTCATCCACCACCCAAACTTCAACGCGATCAATTAACGGTCTGAAACCAAAGTACCCATTGAAAGCGGTTAACACGAGTTGTTTCTCGTCGTTCTTTTCAATGCGATAAGGTCCCGTTCCAATCGGTCGAATATCGTAGTCTTCACCACGTAAAGTGATCGGTAATGTGACTTTAGCGACCGATTCCGTTAGTGCGAGGGGAAAATACTTGTCTGGACGTGTGAGAAAGACATCTACGACACAATTTGCAGGTGAAGAGACATCTTTGATATGCGAAAACATGTTGAGAGGTTCGAGGGCAAGCAGTGTATCCACAACATGATTGGTTAACAGAGGTTCCCCGTTATGGAAACGAACACCGGGTCTCAAGAAGAATCGCCATTGGTAATCGCTGATTTTTTGCCATGAATGAGCAAGATCGGGTTGAAGTTGGTCATTCTCATCTAGACGAGTCAACCCACTGAATACCTGACAAGCGATATGTTGCTCTGAACGACGCATCGATTTGGTTGGGTTAAGCATGGAAAGCGGCCGGTAATAAGGCAAACGAATAACTTGTTCGCCTTCTTGATACTGTACGCCCAAGTAGTTTTGAATAACTTGGGTGAGTTTGGCAGCATTGTGATCAAGCACTGACAGCGCCTGTCCAATTTTTCCTTCCTGCAAGTAGCGTCTTGCTAAGTTCTCGCTGACATCACAACGATTCTGTTTAAAGATAAGTTGAGATAACTTTCCTCGACCTGCTGCAGGTAACCATTCTACCCACCCTTCTTCTTCAAGCTTGTTGAGTACCATTCGGGCATTACGACGGGTACAACAAAGCACATCCGTGATGTCGTCGAGTTGAACATCAGAATCTTTACCATCGAAGTATTCAAACAGGGTTTCAAATTGAACGCGAAGTCTTGGGCTGCTCATAAAGAGGAAAACTTATTCAAAGGACATTGAATTCAGTTTCCCTATTTTATGGCGTAAAATCAATATTACTGACACAATTTTATTGTGAATTATGAGTACGACACCCTAAGATGTTATTCAATCTTAAGGGTTAAGTGCCTTTACCGTAAAGGATTACATTACATCGCAGCCAATTTCATTAGCGATTTCACGGAGCTGCTGTTCATCGTCTAATTTTATCGACCATTTACACTCAGAACCGTTAGCTGAAATAACATTTGCCCCTTTTCCGATCAATTGAATTGCATCAACTTGGGCTTGCAGCGTGACTCTATGCTCCCCATCTAAACGAACAACCAATTCATGTGCGGTTGCGATGACTTTTCCACTTTTAAACGTTATGACCATGGGCTTCTCGGGTTACTTCTTTAAATACTGATTGCTTGTTCTAAGTACTGATTACTTCTTCTAAAGACAAAACCAGCGTACGACTGCCTAGTCTGTTATCGCTTATGTTTCTTAACGGCAATGGTTAAACGGCTGGTACAAACTAAGCGTTGACGATCATCAGTGATATTGATCTGCCATACTTGAGTAGAGACGCCCAAGTGAATAGGCTCAGCAGTACCAATGACATGCCCTTCACGCATTGACCTTACGTGGTTCGCATTGATATCGAGCCCAACGCAATAATAGCCTTCTGGTACGCAGAAGTTTGCAGCCAATGAGCCAAGCGTTTCTGCTAGCACAACCGATGCGCCGCCATGAAGCATACCCAGTGGTTGGTGCGTAAAGTGACAAACCGGCATGGTTGCTACCAAAGAATTGTCATTTACTTCGGTGTAAACAATGTTGAGGTGTTCAATTAAGGTATTTTTTGAGGTCGCGTTGAAGGTATCTAGGTCAACGGGCTTTTTCCAAATACTCATATAGGTTCCTTAATTATTGATCTTGTTATCGCGTGCATAGCTTTTTTCTATATTACCGCTGTTAGTTATCTTACAGCCCTTAGCTATTACGCAAGTTGATGTTAACATGCATAAAAACCGAATACACAGAGGATATTGTATGACGTCATGGATGAAGTTTGCCTCGCTTCTCACACTAGCAGGCCTAACCGCGTGTAGCGCTTCTCCGACAGGCAGAAACCAATTGCTGCTTTTTTCAGATAAAGACATGTCTCAGCTTGGAGCACAGTCTTTTGAACAAATGAAAAAAGAACAACCCATCAGCAAAGATGCCAAAACTAACGCTTATGTACAGTGCGTAGCGAACAGCATCACTCAATATATTCCTAAACAAGGTTTTAGTGAATGGGAAGTTGTTGTGTTTGATAGTGATCAAGTGAACGCATTCGCCCTACCTGGCGGAAAAATCGGTGTATACACAGGGTTACTCAAGGTTGCAGTCAATCAAGACCAACTCGCGACGGTTATCGGTCACGAAGTGGCACACGTTTTAGCGGACCACAGTAATGAGCGCCTTTCTCAGTCTCAAATCGCTAATACGGGCTTATCTATTACTAACGTTGCGTTAGGTGCATCAGAATACAAACAGTATCAAGGTATGACGATGGCCGCGTTAGGGTTAGGCGTTCAATATGGCGTTATTCTACCGTATGGGCGAACTCAAGAGTCTGAAGCCGATGTTGTTGGTTTAGAGTATATGGCTCAAGCAGGTTTCGATCCAAACCAAAGTGTCAACTTGTGGCAAAACATGGCGAAAGCATCAGGGGGTAATCAACCGCCAGAGTTGCTTTCTACGCACCCTTCCCACAGTACGCGTATTAAAGATCTACAAGCAACGATAAAAACGCTTCCTCAATCAGGTTCACCAAGACCAAATTGCAAAGCGTAATCTAAGTAAGAATCGCCTAGCTGGTGTAAATACAAAAATGCCCTATCCATATTGGTTAGGGCATTTTCAGTTTCTTGCTTGCTAACAGTTCAAGTGCACTAAGCAGCTGGATAATTCCAACAACAGAAACTCACTCGTTAAGTACCAAGAATTTGTAATGGTAGGCTTAATAGCTGATCACCAGTAGATGCAAAATACCAGATAACACCAATCAAACTGCTCACTAAACCTACATACCAAACGAACGACACGACTTGCCCGTATTTGTCTAACGGTAACAAGTGACTGTGATGACGTCCTTTCCATTCAAACAGTATTTCAACACTGCCCATGATCAATAAGAAACCAAACAGGGTTAAATTCAACTGATAACTCAATACCACACCAGCAACGGCAGCCGCGACACAAAGTACAATGCCAAGCACACTGTTCATCGAGAAACTGATACTTTTAAGAACATGTCCGCCATCGAGAGGCAAAATCGGCAATAGATTGAACAGGTTTAATAGAGCATTAAATACTGCAAGGCCGGCAAAGAACATTTCGCCAGTCGCCCAATACAGCACCATAAATACTAACGACAATATCAGGCCGAACAATGGCCCCATGATTGAGATAACCACATCTTGCCAACGCGTATTAATCTTTTCATCGGATAACGCCAAGCCACCAAGAAATGGTATCAAATAGATCCCTTTGGTTTTCATGCCGAAGTATTTCATCGCTCTAATATGACCGTACTCATGGAACATTAAACAGGCGATTAAGGCCAAAGCGAACTGAATTGAAAACAACCATGAATAGGCCGCTAAACTCGCAGAAGCAAGTACGACCTTGATTAGCTTGGCGCTTTTAAGCGCTTTCATACCAAGCGACACCAACCCAATTAAGCTAAAACGCTTCTCTGGTTTAGGAGCGACAACAGGAGTTTGTTGTTCAATATCTTTGGTGTTTCGATTGCCTTCGGTAATGGTTTGCCCATTCACCGACGCTTTATACGTCATCTCAAACGGTTGCCACTGAACGGTCGATTCAACGTGACACTGCAACGTTTCTTCGCCAGCGCGTAGTGTAAATTCGTGTTTTCGGGCGTCTTCTTGGTCTGTGGTCGCATCTAATTGAGATACCAAAGTGTTATCCCAATACAACTGTTGCCACCCTGCCATTGATCCTTCTAAACGAAGCGGTTTACCAAGAAACTCTATCGCGAGTAATTCCAAACTTAAAATTCCAATTTAATGACTTCTAACGAGTGTCGATATTATGCCGATTTAGCGAATGGTGGTAAACAGAAACAAAGTTGTTACATATTGAGCTATTGAACACTATTTATACCGCAACGATGCATAAACACTCTGGTCACACCTCCAACCACGAATAAATTATTGATTATAATTATATTATCGATGTTAAAGTGCCGCCCCTTTAAAACATAACCTCACAAAATAACAACTCTTTCTTTGACTTTATATAAAACATGAATTTAACATGCCATTTACATTAGAGCTTCAACACCAAAAATGCTCAGTGTGTTTTCAAACCATAATAACGAAATTCGATGCCCTAGGAGGGTCAAGGATGAAAACAATACAACGCTCTCTCGTTTCACTTTCAGTACTATTTGCATGTAACTCACTTGCGGCTGGTTTCCAAGTTGCTGAGCATTCTGCCTCAGGTCTTGGTCGTGCCTTTTCAGGTGAAGGTGCAGTAGCTGATAACGCGAGTGTACTAGCGAGAAACCCCGCCGCAATGACCCTATTTGATACAGCACAGTTTTCAGGCGCGGTTTCTATCGTTGATCCCGAGGTAGACGTTACTCAAACCAAAATCAATGACAACGACTTCAACCAAAAATCATCAGATGTAGCTCCTTTACAAATTGTCCCTGCTGCTTATTACATTAGTCCTATCAACGACAAATGGGCTTGGGGAATTGGCATGTTCACGACTTACGGAGTAGCCACTGATTACCCAGATGATATTTATGCTGGTGATTTGGCAGGTGACACATCACTAATTTCAGTCAACTTAAATCCAAATATCGCGTACAGAGTTAACGATAGTTTTAGTGTTGGAGCTGGAGTTAACTTTGTTTATGCAGAGGCCGAGCTCAACAGACACAAAGGCAGCCTTCCTGTTGGTGGCTCACCAAGTGACAAACTAATCTCGATGACTGGTGAGACTTTTGCTTTTAGTTGGAATGTAGGTGCGTTATATGAACTGAACGAGTACAACCGTTTTGGGTTTGGTTACCGCTCATCCGTTGAACTCGACTTTGATGACGGTGAGTTCACTGATTACACAGGTCTAAAAATGGAAAACGGCGCTCCTGGTAAAACCACAGGGCGTCTAGAAATTGAACTGCCCGATATCTTCGAATTATCTGCTTTTCATCAACTTAACGATGCTTGGGCAATACACTATGGTTGGCAGTTAACTAAGTGGAGTAAGTTCAAAGAGTTAAAAGCCACTAGTTCAGATTGTAAAAACAATGAATGTTTCTTAAAAACCGAACATTACGAAGACAATCAGAGATGGTCTGTAGGTGGAACTTACATGGTTAATCAAAATTGGACGGTACGAGCGGGCCTAGCGTATGACGAGCAAGCTGGTGAAGCGACATTAAGCATCCCAGACAGCGATCGTATGTGGTATTCAGCAGGTCTCACCTACGCTATTTCAGAGAATATGACTATCGATGCTGCATTTGCACTCGTACAAAGTGAAAGCGGTTCGTTTACCGAAACTGATGCGGCAGGACAAAAGCTTACATTTGATGCTGAAGGCGTTGCTTACCTTTCAGCGATACAACTTAACTACATCTTCAACTAACCGTACGGGAATAATTACATGAACAACAAATTTTCTTTATCTCTCGTATGCTCAGCATTACTACTTGCGGGCTGTGGCGACAATAGTGAAAGCTCTGGTGATTCAACAGCGGCACCTTATTCAGATGCAATCAACCAATCATTAGCTAGAAGTTCAAAAATTAGCTTCACTCTTCTAGGTAATGAAGCGGATGTTCCTCTTCCTTCGTTTTTCTTGTTCGATACCAACGATCACACTCTAAATATTCCGTTAGATGTAAATTCAACGGGGCTCTTGAATGATCCAAAAGTAGCCATGGGGGAAGCTGATGGTTGGAGTACTATCATGCCGTTCACTATCAATGTGAATCTTCCAAGTGATAGGACGCTGAAGAATGATGTCGTGATGATGGGTACGACACCGTTTAGCGCGCACCTAAATGCCGGTGTAAAAGTTGCTAAAGTGGATGTTGACCTGAGCACTGGTGTAATGTCTAACTTTACTGCGCTAACTGCTGGCGTTGACTACTTAGTGGCATCTAGTGATTTTAAGACCATACAAGTGTTGCCTCTTAAAGGTTTAGATCCTAGCTCTGACTACATCTATGCATTAACTGACTCAATTGTTGATAGCGCAGATGAACCACTTGGAACATCAAGCTCTTACGCATCTTTAAAAACGACAGATATTGACCAAGCAGGCTCGCTCGATTTACCACAGAAAATCATCCATCAAGTTGAAGCGTTGTTCGCTGGCTATGGTTCTGTATCAAGCTCAGATGAAATCATATACTCATCTTGGTTTACTACTGCGTCGGCAGGTAACGTTATGAACGGGACCAAAGCTGCAATTGCACAAACAGTTAGCCCCGCAGTTACCCCGTCTGATATATGGAAGAACCTAGCGAATCCAAATAGTATTTCGGAAGCTGATCTTGATAATCTGTATACATTTACAGTTGATGGAACGAAACAGGATTTTGCTACAGCTGTACAAGCTGACGCGATGTTTAAGAGTGCATTTGGTGACGATGCTGCAACACAATTAGCTGCGGGTTATAACACTAACTTTTCAACACCAGCAGCAGCTTCTATTCAAGTGTATCGAGGAACAGTTGAATTACCGTACTTCCTGTCAGATTCGTTAACTAACAATGCGTGGAAAACAACTCCTTGGCGCAGTGCGATGCCTAGTGTTTTAACTATCTTGAATGTACTCAGCTCAGGAAGTGACTCGGACAAAACAGCTATTGCTACACAGCTGGCAGGTTTAGGGATCACAGAGCCTGCTACTCAACTCTATCAAGCAGAGTACCAACAATTACTCATTGGAGAAAAGTTAACTCTTGCAAGCGGAGAGCAATTGGATAGCGCTAGAGTTATGACGAAATACAGCGCTGTACCGCAAATTCGAGCAGCAAAGTCAGTGCCGTTCGTTATGTTTGTACCTGAAGGAGCAGCTATCGACAGCAGTTTACCAATTTTACAGTACCAACACGGTATCACTAGCATCAAAGAGAGTGCTTATGCTTTTGCGATGCAGCATATTGGCGGCGCACTTACTGGATCTGCACCATACAAACCCTATGCAATTATTGCTATCGACCAACCACTTCACGGTCAACGCGCACTAAGTGCAGATATTGTTACGACACCAACAACACCTACTGTATACATGAATCTTGAGTATTTACCTGTTGCACGAGATAACATCCGTCAGAGCGCCATTGATGGTCTTGGAGTTCGTTTTGCGTTAAATTCTGCTACTGATGCAGCATTTAGTCGCCTCGACAAAACGAATGTGTCTCTATTTGGGCATTCTATCGGGGCGATTACAGGTATCAGCTCTTATACCGTTGGTAACAGTTCGTTGAACCCTGCTATTGATTCTATGTTTAGTTATACAAGTGCAACACTTGCTAACCCAGGTGGTGGCATTGCCCCTTTCTTGCTTAAGTCAGGCTCGTTTTCTCCTGAGATTAAGCACACCGTGAGCCTATCAAGTGTAACCGAGTACCAAGCACATTATGTAAGTAACTGTGTGCCAGTCAGTAAGTCAGGTGGTGATTGCTTTAATGAATACTACACAGCCCTAAGTAATGATAGTGCTTCAGCCTCAGACAAAGCAGTCAAAGCGACAATCGACTCGATCCTTACTTCATTCACTTATGCTGCGCAAACAGTTCTAGATAACGTTGACCCATATAATATTGCATCTACAACTACGGGACCTGTGCTTGGTATTCAAGCGAATGGTGACGAAACGATACCAAACTCGGTCGCTGAGTTTCCAACAGCAGGTACCGAACCCCTGTTTAAAAAGTTATCCTTGGTTAATACTGCACTGGACTCTTCGGGAGACAAGCTGGCTTCGTATTTTGACAAAGCATCTTCAGAGGCAGACCACTCCACTGTAATTTCTCAGAAAAATGCTGGTGATGCAGCAGCCAACGCAGAAATGACCTCACAAATTGTACAATTTACCTTGTCGCAAGGTACTGGCATTGCAAGCGTAACCGCTGGCTTGTTAGATGCGAGTAAGTAAGCGCATGAGCAAAATTTAATTTAACCAAATGCCAGCCTAACCGCTGGCATTTTTGTATCTGTCGTTCGAACAAGTCCCCTAGTTGACCGTTTGCATAAAACTTTAAAACACAAATGGTTGATCTCAGCTAAAATTAATCAAGACAGAATACCGTACGACCTCTTTCTTTATTGTAAATAAAGTGGATAATAGCCCCGTAATTTAATACCTAATAAATGTGAGTCCATTATGTCTTCTGAAGCTACTATGCTAGAACGCTGCCAATCTAAATGTGAACTATGTGGTTCTGATTCTTCTCTTACTGCATACGCAGTGCCGCCACACAGCCACGTAACAGTGGATCACGGCATCATGGTATGTGACAAATGTCTTGGTGAGATTGACGATCCTAAAGATATCAACCACTGGCGTTGTCTGACTGACAGCATGTGGAGCCAGGAAGCGCCAGTTCAAGTAACGGCATGGCGTCAACTTACTCGTCTGAACACAGAAAGCTGGGCTCAGGACGCGCTAGACATGATGTACCTTGAAGAAGAAACATCAGTTTGGGCACAAATCGGCATGTCTGCTGATGACAAGCCTCTTGATGTGAATGGCGTTGAACTTAAGAAAGGTGACGACGTAACAGTAATCAAAGACCTGCCAATCAAAGGTACTAACCAAGTGATTAAGCAAGGTACTGTTATTCGTGGTATCAGCGTTGGTGACGATCCTAAGCTTGTTTCTGGTAAAACAAACGGCGGTCAATCAATGTACGTAATCGCTGAGTTCTGCCGTAAGAAGTAATCTTACTGTAAGAAAGTGATAGAAAACGAAAAGGCGCTAATTAGCGCCTTTTTTCTTGGAAAAATTTAACCTATTCCGTTGTTCTAGAAACCACTGCCTACGTTAAAGTAGATAGCGCGTTCTTCATGGCTTTGCGCATAATCCATCCCAAGGTGCAAACCGTAACGTCTCGCGATTTGGTATCGAAAGCCGACACCTCCGGCATTGACGGTACTGTCGTGGCTTATGCCGTTATCTTGCTTTGCAACCCCTGAACCGTAAAACCCAGACACCTTCCAACGATGAGTGATGCTATACGTCAATTGGCCTTGGATTGTTTCAATCTCATCTCCTTGGTACCGATAAGATGACACCCCGCGTAACGACACGTACGGTTTCGCTGTGGGTGATACAAACAGGTCTTGCTGTTCGAAGCTTTGATAATTTGCAGCCAAGCCTAACGTCCATTTATTGGTAATTGGGATATAGGCTTCGCCATCTATGTTCAAATTTCGGTAATTGTAATCACTGCCAATCGCATCGTCGTACACCATGTAATCTGCAGACAATTTGTAACCTTTGGTTGGATAAAATAAATTATCTCTTGTGTCATATTCAGCCTCCAACCCTAAACCAGAAGTAACCGATTCGTTACCCAAAATTCGGTCTAAAACCATGTTATCAAATTCAATCTCAGACTTAGCTAATAACTGCTTTATTCCCAACATCCAAGGCGTATGCCCAATCCGGAACTGCACCTTTTGTGAAAGTACGGCTACCGAAGTTGACGTGCCTATTCTAAGGTCATGATCTATGGGGCCCCAGTTGATTGATGTGTACAAATCCAAATTCGCAACACCAAAGCCGCCGCCTCCTGTGTAACGAATGGAATCATTCATCCAAGATCGTCTATGGCCACCAAATACAAACCAAGTTTCGTTCTCTGTCCCTACTGCGCCCACTACTGACATTGCTGAGGGTACTAACTGCGCACCACCATCTATGGCAGAAAGAGCAGCTTGCTTTCTTTGTCGCTTTTCCTCATCCGTCTCATGTAAAAACAAACCAGCCACACCGCCGCCGTACCCCACCGCAGGCTCGGTAATCAAAATTGGGATAGGCAAAAAGCCATATGCGTTTTCCGCAAGGTGATGCCCCATATCAAATTGACCATCAACAGGATCATAAAACGATGCGAAAGAAGATGTTGTAAATAAAAAGCAGGAAAGAAGAACAATGCCGCCGCAGCGAGTCATAAAATTTGCCTCATAAAAAAGACCGGGTGACGAAACCCGGCCGAAAGTTTGCTTCCTTGCAATAAACATAGAAATTAAACACTTATTGCCAATAAAGGGGGTCCTTAATCGACGGGCATAGAATAGGCCAAATAATGGTGTTGCCCTACTCCTATATAGAGGATGTCGCCCTACAAAATTAAAGAGCTTTCGAGATGACAGAAACGCAAAAGGCTCATATAAATGAGCCTCTATTAATAAGTTACCTACATTCTTCCTTTGCTAATATTGACTCAATACTCGATCAACATGTTCTTGTATAACAGATAAAACCGATAATTTTACATCCTTCACTTGCTTAGAATGATTGCACCAAAGCGCAAAACCGAATTTGAATCCTTGGTGCATTTCAGACGACTGTATATGTTCAATGTCGTAATGGGAAAATTCAGAATGAGCAAACGTTTTTGGTAACAGTGCCCACCCTAAACCGGCTTCAACCATTTTAATAACTAACGCCAATTGATCGACTTCTTCGTTATCGGAGCTGATGGTTACTTTTTCTGACATTCCCTCTTCAATAAACGATCTCAAGATAAACTGCTTTGAATTTCTTAACGCTAAAAGTACATCCTCTTGCGCCAAAGATGAGAACTCACCATTTTTTTGAACGAATGGGGAAAACTCAATGTGACCTAGAAAAGTCGCATCAAAGCTGTGTATACCCCGGCTGTCATGCACATTGACTAATCCAAAGTGGTACTCGCCACTTTGAAGGCCCTTCTTAATATCCTTTTTGTTTCGGATTAAAAAGTTCACTCGCATCATCGGGAAATCACGACGCAGTTTCTTTCGAATATCCAAAAGCATTTGATGAGGTATCACACCAGAATAAGCAAAGGTGATGTTTTCCAACCCGCCATAAGAGAGGCTCAATGCTACCTTATCGAAGGTACGAGCTTGTTCAATGGTTTGTTTAGCGTAATGGTAAAGAAGATGCCCGTCTTCTGTCGGCTTTACAGAGCGCCCAACCCTTTCAAATAGGCTTACCGCGAGTTGGTCTTCAAGGTTAGTAATAACCTGCCCGATTGTCGTTCTGTGTTTATTGAGTTTAACGGCGGCTTTGCTGAAAGAGAGTTGGTCATAAACGGTAACGAACGCGAGAAGTTGTTCAATGCTGAAATTCATTTTGTTGTGCTTACTTTTAATCGTTATGTATTTAAATTATCACAGGTTGGCGAAATATCTACTTTGTCAGAATAATATTAGTGAAAATAATTCGTCAATTTGAAACAAAAAAACCTACTTAAGCTAGTAGGTTTTATCGTTGATGTCAAACGAATAACTTAAATGTATTCGATAATTCGAGCTAGATAGTTAAAGTCCCCAGAATCACCGTGGTAATTACGGTAAACATCGACACTGAAATATCTAGGTTGGTCCACTTGAATATGCTCAGCAATTCGCTGCTCGATGGATTCTAGAGTTTCACCTGTTTGCGAGTAAATGTATTTCTTGGTGGTCTTTTGAAGCTGGCGTTCTTTAGCTTCTTTGTGTGTGACGTAATTGTTCACGTCAACCCACTGACCAATGTAGTCAATCTCCACGTAGTCTGAATTTTCTTCAACCATGAACAACGCCGCTTCTTGTTGAACGTCGGCCAGTTGTAGCATGTCGTTATCGACTTTTTGCTGTTCCATTGAGGTCACATTTTGTGCCATGGCAGCGCTAGACGTTGCCATGATAAGTAGCGCTAAAACTGTTTTATTCATTTTACGATATCCCTAAATTAAGGTAATTCTGTTACCCAAGGTTTGCCCTGAGTTGCTTTGTGATAACCATATTCGTATATGGTTAATAAATAGTGTTCATCAAACATGTCTTTGGTTCGTTTGGCGTAACCAAAGTCGTGCTCGATGTAAGTAAATTGCATATCAATGTTGTTGATTTCACAGATGTATTTCATTCGATATAAATCACCACGTGTTTGAGCAAGAGTCAGGCTTGATACGCTCTTTGCTACTAAATCTAGACCCTTATCTCTCAGCGAGTGGTACGGCGCTTTCAGTGCTCCATTTCGAATAACATCGAGCTGTGGTGGTTTTTCTAACCCAAGAGCATCTGAGATCTGCTGATAGTCGAAGTTAGATGGATTGAAAAATACTTGAGCGGCTAAACCACCATCGACGTGAAGTTCTTCATAACTTTTACCTTCGTACTTCACATTGATAAACTGCGGTGGGAAGACTCCAGGAATAGAAGCACTTGCTGCTAAAACCTTATATATAAGTTCAGACTTATCTGGCATGTCACTATTTGCAATTGCGCCCACATTCCAAATGACAAGCTCTCCAGAATCAAAGTGTGTGCTACCAATAAACAAACGCTTACCGTTGCGGTGTCGCGCAGCAATTTGCTCGATCATCGGTTCAGGGAACGCCTGAGCGATAAATTGATTCAAGTTTTTACCGTCAGTAAAAGCATCTTTAAACACGGTGTTTAAAAAGTTCTTTTTGCCGAGCACTGATTTGTCATTGATGTTTAACATCACCTCCTTCATCTTCGGAAATGCATCTCCGCCGATGAATACAAATGGTGCCATTAGCGCTCCTGCACTGATGCCAGTAACTATTGAGTAGTCTTTCAATTGGCCAGATTCTTCCAGCCCTATCAAAATACCAGCTCCAAAGGCTCCGTTCGCGCCGCCTCCTGACAAAGCTAAGATATTTAGTTGCTCACCTGACACTTTAATTGGCGTTGTTTGATCGATTGGAGAGTATAAGAAGTCTGGGTTCTCACTCGCCCACATACGCAATGGCTCTTTTACTGATATCGCTTCTTCTACAACCACTTCTTTGTAATTGTCTTTGTGTACGCGTACATCCAACGTGTGGGGTGAGCTACATGCCACTACAAGTAATGACAAAGCAACGGTAAAACCCGAGGAAATTAGACGGTTCATAATTAGGCTCATTTAATGTTCTCTAAAATGATTCAGAGACTCTGTTTAATCAAAAGAACAGCTATAAACAGAGAAGTTAATAAATAGGGATAAAGTGAAGTCCGTCTCTTTCTGGGAGTAATATAGCTAGGTTTAGTCTTAGCTCGTAATCTCGTTTGTAGGATGCGACCCATCGAATAGGTACACCCTCCACCACTATCGGAGTTAAACGCTCTACCCGATTTTGACCACGTTGAAATCGTGGGTAGGCTCTACAAATTCATATTGTGCATTGATTGTTTGTAGCTCCCAAGTGCCATAGCTTTTAGTTAGCTCCAACACACCATAGACCGCGTTATTTGCATGTCGGAATGCAGCTACGGGAGACATTCTCTTTATTAACCCTGCGGTAAACAGGCCAGAGATAAGGTCACCGACACCAACCGGTTGTTGAGCAAATTCAATGTTCGGTCGTTGGGCTAAATAACATGCCTTTTTCGTTGCTAAAATCATACTGAACGCGTCATCGGGTAATGAGTGAAGATGCTTCACGAGCACCATCTTTGGACCAAGCTCCAATGCTTTCTTACATGCTGTAACCGCGTCATAAAGGGAGAGGATTTTAATGCCGGTCAATTCACTTAGTTCAAATTGGTTTGGCACTATAACATCGGCAATAGGAAGCAAGTGTTTAGTAATGGCGGTTCTAACGCCATCCTCAACGATACAACCTTTATCTGGGTCACCCATTACAGGGTCACAAACATAGAGTGCACTGTGGTTCTTTTCTTTAACTAAATTAACCGACTCGGCAACCGCTTTACATTGGTCTGCGCTTCCCTGATAACCCGATAGGATCGCACCACAGTCTTTCAGTACGTTGATGTTGTCTAAGCCTCGAATCAAGTTTCGAATATCATCTGAGCCGAATGTTTGCCCGGTCCAACCTTGTTGATATTGAGTGTGATTAGAGAACTGAACAGTGTGGATTGGCCACACATCGAGTCCCATTCTTTGGATTGGAAAAACCGCAGAACTGTTTCCTGCATGCCCGTAAACCACGTGAGATTGAATAGAAATAATGCTTTTCATGCGTCGCTCTTTCAGTTTGAAATGGATTTGAATACTTGGATAAGACGACTAAATAAACACAACGGAACATCAAGATAGGAAGTTTTATCGATCTAACCACTGTGCTTATTTGGTCGGAATAGCCTCGACATCGCCGAGGCTTATTCTTAATGAGTTGGACGTCATCGGCTTTAAATCATGTATTTGATTCTAAGCCAGACTTGAACTTATGCGTCTTGAAACTCAGCGAAGTACTCATCCAATACAGTGCGTGTTGCACGGCCGATTAGCTCGTACTCGTGGTGAGTAAGGTTCGCTAGTGATACACGTACTGATGCGTGTACTGTGTCGAAACCTTTACCAGGTAGTAAGATTACGCCGGTTTCGTGAGCAAGACGGAATAGGAAGTCTTTACCTTTCTCGTTAGCTTTGAACCAGTCGACAAACTCTTGACCGTAAAGTTTGCCACCTAGCGTGTCTAGCTCTAGTAGTGTGTAGTAATCCACACGGTCTTTGTTCTCTTCGATTGCTACACCCATGTTTTTGTAAAGCGTTGTGTAGCGCTCACGGATGATGCGTTTACAAGCGGCTTTGTAGCGACCTTCTGAGTCCATTAGACAAGTTAATGCAAACATCGCCATTTGTACTTGTTGTGGTAGAGACAGACCTGCAGTATGGTTCAATGCTACGCTACGGCTATCAGCAACGATGCGGTCGATGAATTTGATGTCACGTGGCTCTGGAGTTAGCGTTTTGTAACGGTCGTCCAATTGGCACTGTGTCGCTTCACTGAATGAGCGAAGTGTATCGTCGAACACGTTCTCATCGTGAATACCGATAGTGCCTAGACGCCAGCCTGTTGCACCGAAGTATTTAGAGAATGAGTAAACACATAGTGTGTTA
>NZ_JBFSVE010000072.1:0-20750 GCF_041467715.1 Vibrio sp. 10N.247.311.14 | reverse complement strand
TGATTACAAGTCAGTTGCTCTACCTACTGAGCTAAGTCGGCACACTAAATTCTTTATGCTTTTGTCCGTGTTGTTACTCCCTGTTAAAGAGTGTTGACACCAACAAATCAAATTGTGGTGCCCGGAGGCGGAATCGAACCACCGACACGAGGATTTTCAATCCTCTGCTCTACCGACTGAGCTATCCGGGCAACGGAGCGCTATTAAACGGATTTTCTGCATAACCGTCAACTCCTTTTTTGAAAATAACTAAAAAAACCGTTCGTTCGTTGTTTTTTTATTCAAAAGTGAGGGTTATGTTTTACCTTGGTTAAATTCTTTTTTGAATTGCGTTACTTTTTCGAGGTATCGGCGCGACTCTTTATTTGGATGCTTCTTGGTAAGCGCCCAGTAGGCTTGGCTCGGTTGCAGCGAGTTTAAGTCTTGCATTGCTCGCTTTCTGTCCTTACTGAAGGTATTGAGTACGCCACCAGTACCGCCGTTATAGGCTGAAATCATACTGTATTCAAGCGTTAATGGGTTTTTTACGTCTTTCAAATAACGATTTTTAAGGATGTAAAAGTATGCGGTGCCAGCATCAATGTTGTTTTCTGGATTGAATAAGTACTCAGGGCTTGGTTCACCAGGTTTCTTTTTGACGTGTTCAAATACATCTCGACCAGCGGTTTTAGGTACCACCTGCATAAGACCATAAGCATTAGCCCAGCTTACGGCGTACGGGTTGAAGCTACTCTCTGTCTTGATGATAGCGTAGATTAAATCTTCAGGGATGTCATAACGCTGAGACGCTCGTCGAACGATGTCGGCATATTGATAACTACGCTGGCTAGCGTGGTCGGCCACCATTGGGATTTCAACGTAGTAGGCTTTTTTAAAGTCGACTTCTTTGGTTTTTAGGTTATTCGCGATCAGGTAATCCGCAAACTGGTTCGCTCGCCAAGTCCATTGAATGGGCTTTTTTTCTTGGTCTACGACCTGATTATAGAGGAAAGGTTTGCCTTCTAGCTTGATGCTTTTAGAAGAGAATAGATCGACATGCGCCGGATCATCTGGCGTCAAAAGGGTCGTCATGATCGCATTTTTGAGGTGTTTTTTCGGTTCGGTAGAGGAAACCGTTTCCACCGTTATCAGGCCTTGGCTAAAATTCACTTCTGAACGACTTAAGTAATTATCTATGTATTTCACATAGTTACTCTTACCTGCTATCTTGATTTCACTGCTACCCCAACGTTTTTGAATGTTGCCTGAAAAGCTATCTATTAATGAATCTAGCGCCCCGGTATCTTTTTCAAATTGTCCGGGTAGCTCAGCTAAATTCTTCACAAACCGGTTGGTTGGCTCGTAATTGACATCATAAATGCTTTCGACAAATTCACGGCTGCAGCCAGTTAATAACATGGCTGTTAGGAAGTAACTTAGCTTTTTCATAGTTCCTCATACAAAAATGACATCGCAGCGTTAACCATGATGTCATTAAAAATTGCTTAAATAAATGTCTTATTCGCTTGGTGGAGTATAGCCATCAATTACGACATCTTTACCTTCAAAAAGGAAGTTAACCATCTCAGTTTCAAGAAGTTTACGATGCTCAGGATCCATCATGTTTAGCTTCTTTTCATTGATAAGCATAGTTTGCTTGCTTTGCCATTGTCCCCAAGCTTCTTTAGACACGTTGTCAAAGATACGCTTACCTAAGTCACCTGGGTAAAGTTGAAAATCTAGGCCTTCAGCATCTTTTTGAAGGCGAGCACAAAATACAGTGCGGCTCATAGTGGTTCCTCTTATCGCGTTCGTTGATTCAAACGTCGTCGTTCAGTTCAAAGGGTAGGCTCTCAATAAGCTGCTTTACAGGAGCGGCTAGGCCAATTTCTTCCGGTTTTGATAAGTTATACCAGAGACCTTTAGCCCCTTCCATTATCAAATCTGGTTGTTTATCTAATTTCACTAATACTGGCGTGATATCTAAGTGGTAGTGGCTGAAAGTGTGTCTAAACGCAATCATGGTCTTGATCGAATTGGTTTGAGTGTCTTTGATCGAACGAAGATCTAGTTGATGTTCGATCTCTGCGTTTTCATTTTGAGGGAAACAAAACAATCCGCCCCAGATACCAGATTGAGGGCGCTGTTCGAGCCACACTTGGTTGTCGTGATACAGAATCACAAACCATGTGTCTTTTACTGGCTTTTCTTTCTTAGGCTTTTTGCCAGGGAAGTCGAGCTGTCTATCGAGCTTCTTGGCCTCACACATGCTTTCAATCGGGCACAAGGTGCACTTAGGCTTGCTACGGGTACAAACCATGGCACCCATGTCCATCATTGCTTGGTTGTACTTATCGACATCTTTGTTCGGAGTATGTGCTTCGGCGTGTTCCCAAAGCTGGTTTTCGACTTTCTTTTGCCCCGGCCAACCTTCAACGGCAAAACTTCTCGCAAGCGTTCGTTTTACATTGCCATCAAGAATCGCATGAGGAAGTTTATGAACCGATGATAAGACGGCTGCCGCTGTTGAGCGGCCAATGCCTGGAAGCGCATTCATTTCTTCGAGGGAAAGTGGAAACTCCCCACCATATTGCTCTGCGACGATCTTGGCAGCTTTGTGTAGGTTGCGAGCTCGTGCGTAATAACCAAGCCCTGTCCATAAGTGGAGTACCTCATCTTGTTCGGCGTTCGCTAGGTCGATAACCGTTGGAAAGCGTTCTAAGAAGCGTTGGTAGTATGGAATCACCGTAGCAACCTGAGTCTGCTGAAGCATGATTTCAGATAGCCAAACGGTGTAGGCGGTTTTGTTTTGTTGCCAAGGCAATTCTTTACGCCCGTAGGCGTCATACCACTTTAATATGGCGGTTGCGAAAGGAGTCACGACATGCTCTATGCTTTGCTATTATTAGAAGCGAAATTGCACCACACTTAACGTTGGATGTAAAACAGACAAATTGTGTGGGAATTTATCCACGGAAAGACTTGCACCGGAGGCAATTCTTTGGATAATCCCCGCTTTGATTAATCAATGTGCAGGCAAAAATCAATGAGTGAAGTGACCACTAACGAATATACTGAAGACGGCAAACTGGTTCGTAAGATCCGTAGCTTTGTTCGCCGCGAAGGCCGCTTAACAAAAGGCCAAGAGAACGCGATGAATGAATGTTGGCCAACAATGGGTATCGACTACAACCCAGAGCTTCTTAACTGGAAAGAAGTATTTGGCAACGATAACCCGGTTGTACTAGAGATTGGCTTCGGTATGGGTGCATCACTGGTTGAAATGGCAAAGAACGCACCTGAGAAAAACTTCTTAGGTATTGAAGTTCATAGCCCGGGTGTTGGTGCGTGTTTAGGTACAGCTCGCGATGCTGGCGTAACTAACCTGCGTGTAATGTGTCACGATGCTGTAGAAGTATTTGAACACATGATCCCAGATAGCAGCCTGCATACTCTGCAACTGTTCTTCCCTGACCCATGGCACAAAGCTCGTCACCATAAACGTCGTATCGTTAAGGCTGAGTTTGCAGAGATGGTTCGCGGCAAGCTTCAACTTGATACTGGTGTTTTCCACATGGCAACAGACTGGGAAAACTACGCAGAACATATGATTGAAGTGATGAACGTAGCTCCAGGCTTCGAAAACATCGCTGAAGATGGTGATTACATCCCTCGTCCGGATGAGCGCCCGCTAACTAAGTTTGAAGCGCGTGGCCACCGTTTAGGTCATGGTGTTTGGGACATTAAGTTCAAGCGTACTAAGTAACTTCGAATCAAATTAAGTGAAGGGTAATCCGACTTAGGGTTTAACCCCTACACTTTATGGGATTGATTAAAGCCAACATTATTGTAATGTTGGCTTTTTTGTCCTTAGGCTTTTATTTTAGTAAAGGCTTAACGACAGAAAGTAATACCAATCACAGTAAGTAAGCGATCAGAAATAGCGTAGGAAAAAGGCTTGAGAACAAGGCAGCATTTTTCGATAAGTAGTTACTCTACAATCAAAAATTCTAACGCAGTTATCGAGCATTTTAACAAGCTAGAGTGAGCAGTTATTTACTACGATTGGTATATGTTACACCCCTACAAAAATAACAATATAGAAGTAAGCGCACATGAAACCAACTCAAGCTATTTTGGCCGAGATCTTAGACGAAGTTCGTCCTTTAATTGGACAGGGAAAGGTCGCTGATTATATCCCTGCACTGGCTCGCGTATCGAACCAGAAACTGGCGATCGCGGTATACACCAATGAAGGTGAGGTGATTAAAGCAGGCGATGCTGAAGAAGCATTTTCTGTGCAATCTATTTCTAAAGCCTTGAGCCTGACGCTAGCTATGGTGCTATATAAGCCTGAAGAGATTTGGCAAAGAGTAGGCAAAGAGCCTTCTGGTCAAGCCTTTAACTCGATGATTCAGCTTGAGATGGAGTATGGTATTCCCCGCAACCCGTTCATCAATGCGGGGGCAATTGTCGTTGCAGACCTACTACAAAGCCGCTTGTCTGCGCCTAGGCACCGCTTGTTAGAGTTTGTGCGTCAGTTATCGGGTGATACTCATATTGTGTATGACAAGGTGGTAGCGGCTTCAGAAATGATGCACAGCGATCGTAATGCTGCCATTGCTTATTTGATGCGTTCATTTGGTAATTTTGAGAATGATGTTATCCCAGTTCTGAATAACTACTTCCACGCTTGTGCGCTTAAAATGACGTGTGTGGATTTGGCAAAAACCTTTAGCTATTTAGCAAACAAAGGCGTGTCGGTTCAAACCAAGAAAGAGATCATCACGCCAGTTCAAACCAAGCAGTTGAATGCTTTGCTTGCGACGTGTGGCTTGTACGATGGGGCTGGTGAGTTTGCCTACCGTGTTGGTATGCCAGGAAAATCGGGCGTTGGTGGCGGTATTATTGCTATCGTTCCTGGCGAAATGACGATTGCGGTGTGGTCTCCAGAGCTTGATCCTTCTGGCAACTCGCTCGCAGGTACTAAGGCTCTAGAGTTGCTTTCAGAGCGAATTGGTCGTTCTATTTTCTAAGAGAAAGATTCGAGCACGGACGTTGTCCTATAGAACGCTTCGCTCCGAGAGAGGGCTATAAAACAAAAAGGGTTGACCCTAAAGCCAACCCTTACGCAATGCTTCTCGAATCTCGAACTACTCGTCTTCTTCTGCCATAAAGGCTTCTAACAGATCATTGAGAAACAGCTTTCCTTTTTCAGTGATCTGCCAGTGAGTGTCGGTTTCCTTCAAGTAGCCTAGCTCTTTTGCCCATTCAATCGTTTTTTGAATCGAGTCAAAACCAAGCCCTGTCGTATCAATGAAACCCTGCTTTGGACATGCTTCCATTAACCTAAAGCGGTTCATGAAAAATTCAAAAGGGCGGTCTTCATTCGGCACTTCAAATTCATCTGATAGATAAGGTTTTACCATGTTTTGGTACGCAGCTAGATAGCCTCTAGGGTGCTTAACCTTAGTGGTACGAACAATGCGTCCATCTGTAAAGCTCAGCTTGCCATGAGAGCCACAGCCAATACCTAGATAGTCACCAAAGCGCCAGTAGTTGAGGTTATGTTGGCACTGATATCCCGGCTTGCTGTAGCCTGAAATTTCGTACTGCACATACCCTGCGTCTGCGAGCTTCTTATGGCCTAGGTCGAAGATATCCCAAAGGTCATCATCATCAGGCAGCGTTGGTGTTTTGTAATAGAACATGGTGTTAGGTTCTATTGTTAGCTGATACCAAGATAAGTGCGGAGGGTCGAGTTCTATCGCTTTATCCAAATCAGCCAACGCTTGTTCAATACTCTGTTCGGGTAAGCCGTGCATTAAGTCTAAATTGAAACTATTCAATCCAATCTTATGCGCTAAATGAGCAGCATTTACCGCTTCATCTTGACCATGAATACGCCCAAGTCTTTCCAGTTTCTCTTGCTCAAAACTTTGCACACCCACCGAGATTCGAGTAATGCCTGCCTTTTGGTAACCTGCAAAACGCTCAGCTTCGATAGTTCCCGGGTTGGCTTCCATGGTGATTTCAATTTCAGGTTTGAATGGGATGCGCTGTTCAATGCCTTGTAACAATCGGCCAATTCCTTCAGGAGAAAACAAGCTTGGGGTACCGCCACCAATAAAGATCGAATGCAGTGGGCGAGGCATACCATTGAGCTGATATTTTTCGATATCAGTATCGAGATCCTCAAGCAGTGCATCGATGTACTCTTTTTCAGGGATCTCGGCTTTCAGAGCGTGAGAGTTAAAATCACAATACGGACACTTTTGTACACACCATGGGATGTGTACATAGAGGCTAAGTGCGGGTGGTATTAGCGCTGCATTGTGCATTACAGAGCTTGCTCCTTGAGAGTCTTGAATAGTGACGCAAGCGCTTTACCACGGTGTGATAGTTGCTTCTTACGCGAAGATTCAAGCTCTGCTGAGGCGCAGTTATCTTCTGGTACAAAGAACACAGGATCGTAGCCAAAGCCATTCTCACCGTGTTCTTCAGTAAGAATACGACCTTCCCATTTACCGTGACACACTAGAGGTGTTGGATCATTCTCGTGACGCATTAGCACCAACACACAGTGGAAACGCGCAGTACGCTTTTCAGTTTCGACACCTTGCATCGCATCTAATAGTTTTTTGATGTTCTGCTTATCGGTTGCCCCTTCACCTGAGTAACGCGCTGAATAGATACCTGGCGCACCATTTAAGTAATCAACCTCTAAACCTGAGTCGTCAGCAATGGCTGGCAGCCCTGTTTCTTTCGCTGCGTGGCGAGCTTTGATGATGGCATTTTCAATGAAAGTCGTTCCTGTTTCAGCGACTTCTGAAACGTTAAATTCACTTTGCGCGACAACGTCAAAACCAAACTCAGACAGAATATCTGCCATCTCGCGAACTTTACCTTGGTTGCCTGTTGCTAAAACAATCTTACTCATGGGAATGTAGCTCTAAATAAGTTAATAAATGAAAAGTAAGGTTTGAGCTTACTCTTCTATATAGAATTTCTGTGTGAAACGCAGTGGACCAGTGCCTTTTAGGCCTGCGTTCACATCGATGTCGAAGGTGATGTTTTCTTCGTGAGTTACGGGGAACTCAGCAAGGTAATAAATCGCATCGCCTTCTTTGATTTCTCGAAACTTCAAAGTACGGGTGTTTCCAACGAGGTTCTTCGCTGTTCCCGTAATTTTAGCCGTTGTCGCAGGCTTGCCTAGAGAAGCCTTGTCTAACACGCTGATGTTGAGGATTGCTGAGTATCCATTTCGCTTAAGTTTGTATTGCTTAGCGACTTGCGAAGTTAAGAACGTGGAATTAAAAGCCGAGTAATGAACCTCGACATCCTTAATGTTCTTAAATTGCCCTGCTGAGCTTGGTAAGGCAACAAGAGCGGTGAGTAGTGCTGTTATCCATAAACGCATAATGACTCCAATAAATAGCAAAAAGCCATCATAGGATGGCTTTGACTTCAGTTGGGATTTGGCTTGGCGAGCATATTCGAACTTGCTTGTGCCTACCGAGATCTCCCTTTTCTATCTTAATTTGCCCTTTTGCGACCTTAAACTGTTTCGCAAGGTATTTCGCTAAATGGGCATTGGCTTTGCCATCAACCGGTGGTGCAGTTATGGCAATTTTGAGTTCCTCACCATGCAAGCCAACAATCTTGTCTCGGCTTGCTTTGGGTTGGATATAGAGCCTAAGAAGAATATCGTTTTCCTCGGCCCAAACCGCTTTTGGCATCGTCAAAGTACCTGATGTTCGTACTTGAATTATAGCTGATACCAAATAGGACCAATCATGTCGCCCATTAGGAAGTTCGCAAATTGCAGAACAATGAACAGAACCAGTACGCTTAGGTCGAAACCACCCATGTCCGGAAGGATACGGCGGATAGGCACTAGCATTGGTTCAGTCAGTTGATGGAATACGTACTCGATTGGACTACGACCTTGGCTTACCCAGCTTAGGATTGCACGGATAAGTAGAACCCAGAAGATCAAACCACCAGCCGCTTTGAGCAGAGACAGTGCACCAAAGATAAGGAAGCTAATATCGAAAACGGCAGCGCCGCCAGAGATAATCAGGTTTAGAGCAACGAACTTAAGTACACACAGCACATAAGCGAAAACAACGGTCGCTAGATCAAGGCTGCCGATTGATGGAATAACTCGGCGTAGTGGGGCAACAACCGGTTGTGTCGCTTTTACGATGAATTGTGAGAATGGGTTGTAGAAATCTGCACGTGATGCTTGTAGCCAGATACGCAAGATCACAACCATGATGTAAAGATCAAAAACGGTCGAGATCAGAAAGCTCATCGAGTTCATATTGTTTCCTTTTTCGGATTTACTTGTCGCTTAGATATAACCAGAGCGGCAAAATGCTTGTTTACCTTGATTGGTACTAAAACAGTTTTTCCATCTCTTCAGCTCGAGCGACCGCCGCTTGCATGGCTTTGGCTACGATGTCTGATAGTTGATGTTCATTGAACGTGCGCAATGCTTCTGCAGTTGTTCCGCCTTTTGAAGTCACTTGTTCACGCAGTGTCGATAATTCAGTATCTGGATTTGCTACCACCATCTCTGCCGCGCCTAATGCAGACTGCTGCACTAATTTACGAGCGGTTTCTTGGTCAAAACCTTGCTTGATTGCTTCAGCTTGCATCGCTTCCATAAACAGGAAGAAGTAAGCCGGAGCGCTACCCGCCGCCGCAATGATGTTGTTGATTCCAGACTCTTGTTCAACCCAACTTACTTCACCAACAGCTTGCATCAGCTGAGAAGCAAAGTCTTTATCATCTTGGCTGACAGTTGCATCGGCATAAAGACCACTCATCCCTTTACCAAGCAGTGATGGCGTGTTTGGCATCACACGAACAAGGTTCAGTTGGCAGTTTAACATCTCATTAAGTCGATTCGCATTAATACCCGCGGCAATTGAGATAACCAGTTTGTTGCTGAAGTCGATATCTTGTAAGGGTTTACATACATCAGCCATCATTTGTGGCTTCACGGATAACACAACAACGTCTGCTTGCTCTGCTGCTGCAATATTATCGCTGGTGGTATTGATGCCGTATTCTTGTTCTAACGGCAGCCTTCTGGTTTCTGAAGGTGCTGTCGCAGTAATCTTTTGCGCTGGGTAACCACTAGCAACTAAGCCAGCTACAATTGAGCGAACCATGTTTCCCGCCCCAATAAAGGCGATGTTCTTATGTACCATATATAAAATCCTGAGCGTGTCGCTGCGCGGATAAGGCGAAGCGGTATCAATACTTGTACTTGTCGTTACTTACTACGGCTATTTCGCGTAATCACGAGCGCCGAAAATAGCTGTTCCAATACGAACCATTGTGCTACCAGCCTCAACTGCTGCATCCATATCACCACTCATCCCCATCGAAAGGGTATCAATGTCTGAATACTTCGCGGCTAGCTTGTCTTTAAGCTCTGCCAGTTGAGAAAATGCATTAAGCTGAGATTGATAGTCAGATACGTTTGCAGGAATCGACATCAATCCTCTTAAGGTGAGGTTGGGGAGCGATGAAATCAACTCCGCGAGTGCAAAAACTGTCTCTTCTGAGGTTCCAGATTTGGACTCTTCACCACTGGTGTTTACCTGAATCAACACTTGCAAAGGTGGAAGTTCGCTTGGTCGTTGATCATTAAGCCTTTGTGCGATCTTATCGCGATCGACGGAATGCACCCATTGAAAGCTTTCCGCGATTGGGCGGGTTTTATTGGATTGAATTGGACCAATAAAATGCCACTCTAAATTTAGGTTAGAATGTTGTTCTGAAAAGTGTTTTACTTTATCTACACCTTCTTGAACATAGTTTTCACCAAAGGCAACTTGGCCTCCGAGTGCGGCTTCTAGAATCGCATCAATAGGTTTAGTTTTGCTGACGGCTAAAAGTTGCACGGACTCTGGAGCTCGTCCGCACTTTTGCTCAGCACTACGAATCTGTGAGGTGATTTGTTCGATATTTTGTTGAATACTACTCATAGCTGACTTTACTTAAGGGAAAATAAATGGATATCACTGAGTTACTAGATTTTAGTGTAAAGCATAACGCGTCAGATCTACATCTTTCTGCGGGTGTATCTCCAATGGTACGTATAGATGGTGAAGTAAGGAAGCTTGGAATCCCAGCTTTGAGTCATGCTGATGTGCATCGTTTGGTTTTTGAGATCATGAGCGATTCACAACGCGGCGAGTTTGAAGAAAAACTGGAAGTCGACTTCTCTTTTGAATTACCCAATGTTGGTCGCTTTCGTGTTAATGCGTTTAACCAAGCCCGTGGCTGCTCAGCTGTATTTCGAACTATCCCTGTCGAAATCCCGACTTTAGATCAGTTAGGTGCACCTGAGATCTTCGAAAGGATTGCTAACTACGAAAAAGGGTTAGTGCTCGTCACTGGTCCAACTGGCTCTGGTAAATCAACGACTCTTGCGGCGATGGTTGATTACGTAAATCGCAACCACAATAAGCATATTCTGACGATTGAAGACCCGATTGAATTCGTTCACACCAATAATAAATGCCTAGTCAACCAGCGTGAAGTTCACCGTGATACCCACAGTTTTAAAGCGGCACTGCGCAGTGCCTTACGTGAAGACCCAGACGTGATTCTGGTTGGTGAACTTCGTGACCAAGAGACGATTAGCTTAGCGTTAACCGCAGCAGAAACGGGTCACTTGGTCTTTGGTACTCTGCACACCAGTTCTGCGGCTAAAACGATCGACCGTATTATCGATGTGTTCCCAGGTAGCGATAAAGATATGGTTCGTTCGATGTTGTCTGAATCACTGCGCTCGGTGATAGCCCAGAAGCTGCTAAAGCGTGTTGGTGGTGGTCGTGTGGCGTGTCATGAAATCATGATGGCAACACCTGCGATCAGAAACTTGATTCGTGAAGATAAGGTTGCGCAGATGTACTCGATCATTCAAACGGGCGCAGCGCACGGCATGCAGACCATGGAACAAAATGCGAAGCAGCTGATGGCGCAGGGCTTGGTTGATTCGGAAGAGGTCGAGAAAAAGATCGAAATTGAAACCTCAATGTTTTAATCAAGGTGGACACAATGGAATTGAATCAAATCCTTGAGGGAATGCTTTCTCAAAAGGCATCGGATCTTTATATCACGGTTGATGCGCCAATCCTTTTTCGTGTGGATGGTGAATTACGCCCTCAAGGAGAGAAGCTGAATGCGGCTCAAGTTGCTCAATTACTTGATGCGATGATGGAACAAGACCGACGTGATGAATATCAGCAAACGCGTGAGGCTAATTTTGCGATTGTGCGTGACTTTGGTCGTTTTCGTGTCAGTGCATTCTTTCAGCGAGAGCTACCTGGAGCGGTCATTCGACGTATCGAGACTAACATCCCAACCTTTGAGCAACTAAAGCTTCCTGATGTACTACAGGACCTATCAATAGCTAAGCGCGGACTTGTGCTGGTGGTTGGTGCGACAGGCTCTGGTAAATCGACCTCAATGGCTGCAATGACAGGCTATCGCAACACCAATCGCTCGGGACATATCTTGACGGTTGAAGACCCGATTGAATTTGTGCATGAACATAAAAAGTGCATCGTGACACAGCGTGAAGTTGGACTCGACACCGAGAGCTATGAAGTCGCGCTTAAGAACTCGCTACGCCAAGCACCAGACATGATCTTGATTGGCGAAATCCGTAGCCGTGAGACCATGGAATACGCGATGACCTTTGCTGAAACGGGTCACTTGTGTATGGCAACCTTGCACGCCAATAACGCTAACCAAGCGCTAGAGCGTATTCTTCATTTGGTGCCGAAAGAGCAGAAAGAACAGTTCTTGTTTGATCTATCGATGAACCTGCGTGGTGTCGTCGCTCAGCAACTCATTCGCGACAAGAATGGCAGCGGGCGTCATGGTGTATTCGAGATTCTGCTGAATAGCCCTCGTGTTTCTGACTTGATTCGTCGTGGTGAACTACACGAACTGAAAGCAACCATGGCTAAATCGAAAGAGATAGGTATGCAGACCTTTGACCAAGCTTTGTATGATTTAGTGATAGCAGGCAAGATCAGCGAAGAGGATGCGTTCCACAGTGCCGATTCTGCTAATGACTTGCGCTTAATGCTCAAAACTAGACGTGGTGATGACGACTACGGAACTGGGGCGTTGGCTGGTGTGAAGATAGATATGGGGTGATAAAAAACGCCTGATTTGATTCTAGGTTAAAATCAGGCGTTCATCATATTCATCGTTCGACTGCGTCTGTATTATCAACGCTTCTTGTTCTTAGGCTCGCTGATTACGTCTGCGTCAGTCGAAGTATGATTCATATAACCTGCATTATTGGAGCTTGTCGAACTGCATGCTGATATTGCTAGAGCTACGAAGATTGCTAGAAAAATTTTCATGTGAACTCCCACTTACCTAATAATGAATTGCCTCGACATTACGCCGTAATATCATTATAGGATCACAAAGAAGTTTAATCTTTGAGCTCTTAATTTTCGTTATGAATATTGTGCTTCAAACCAGCTCTCTAAAATGACGACTGCAGACTGGTTATCGACATTACCTTTACTTAGTGCTTTGTAGCCGCCCATTTCAAAAAGGTCGGCTCTTGCTTCTGCGGTCGATAATCTTTCGTCATGCAGCTCAACATCAACACCAAAACGACCTTTTAAGCGGTTAGCAAATTTCTTTGCTCTTGGTGTGATGGTCTCTAGATCACGACCGTGAAGATCGGTAGGAAGGCCGACTACAATCAGGTTCGGCTGCCACTCCTTAATTTGTTTTTCGATATCGTCCCAATTTGGGATGCCATCTTTGGCTTTAAAAGCTTTTAGAGGGCTTGCGGTGCCCGTGATTTCTTGTCCTATCGCACTGCCGATACTTTTTGTACCGTAGTCAAATGCCATAATTGTTCGTGACATGGGGTTTCCAAATTTATCTGTGTTTGAGAGTGTCTGTTTATTTTATTTAGCTGATTTGAACTAGGCGTGGCCAGCGTCTGCTGAAAGCTGAGCCGCATTTATTCCTAACATCTGCACGGCGACTTTCCAGCGGTCAGAAATCGGTGTATCGAAGATGACCTTCGGATCGGCTTCAACGGTTAACCATGAGTTCTCGGTCAGTTCGGTTTCCAGTTGTCCCGGTTCCCATCCTGCATACCCAAGTGCGACTAAATAATTCATCGGCTCATCTTCTGTGCCCAACACCATCAAGATATCTTTTGAAGTCGTCACCGAGATTTGATCTGTCATGTTGATGCTGGATTGATAGCTGCCTTTAGGTTTGTGCAAAATAAATCCACGGTCTTCTGCGACCGGCCCACCGTTCAATACTGGCTTATCAAGACTTGCTTGGTTGGATTTCGGCTGCTCAGAATCAACCTTAACTTGTTTAAGCATGCTGCCGACAGTGACATCGATAGGGGCGTTGATCATCAAACCCATCGCGCCTTCGTCATTGTGCTCACAAAGGTAAATCACCGAATTTTGAAAGTATGGGTCTTTCATTCCGGGCATAGCAACCAGAAAGTGGTTCGTTAAATTCATAGAGCCTCCTGCCAGTGTGTTCCCAGTAAAGGAAAAAGAGCGGCGTAAAGCCGCTCATTGTTCTTTGCCTAGATATTTCTGTGTTTTCGAATAGCTAAGGCTTTCTTTAGTTTAGGCTATTTAGCGTTAACGCGACGCTCAATTGCATCCATTAATTTACCTGTAACTGAAATATCAAAAGCGGCTTCAATTTCACGGATACAAGTAGGGCTAGTCACGTTAATTTCAGTCAGCTTGTCACCGATAACATCAAGCCCAACAAAGATTAAGCCTTTCTCTTTCAGTGCAGGAGCAACTGCTCTTGCGATAGCCCAGTCTGTTTCACTTAGAGGACGAGCTTCACCTGTACCGCCAGCAGCAAGGTTACCTCGAGTTTCCCCTTTTGCAGGAATACGCGCTAGACAGTAAGGCATTGGCTCACCGTCAACCACAAGAATACGCTTATCACCATTGCTGATGTCTGGAACAAAAGTTTGTGCCATTGCGTAGTTCTGACCGTGGTTGGTCAAGGTTTCAATAATAACTGATACGTTTGGATCGCCTTCTTTCACACGGAAGATAGACGCGCCGCCCATGCCATCAAGTGGTTTTAGAATCACGTCACCGTGTTCTTCTCGGAACGCTTTAATTTTTTCAGCTTTACGAGTCACGATGGTGGTCGGTGTCAGTTCAGGGAACCATGCCGTGAACAACTTCTCGTTACAGTCACGTAGGCTTTGTGGTTTGTTGACGATCAGTGCGCCGTTCTCTTCAGCACGCTCAAGAATGTAAGTTGCGTAGATGTACTCAGTATCAAACGGAGGATCTTTACGCATCAGTACCGCATCTAAATCGGATAGCGCGATAGTCTGTTCTGATTTGAATTTGTACCAACCGTTTGGATCTTCTTTTAGTTCAACAACCTTAGTGTCAGCAATGGCTACGCCTTGATCTAAATGTAGATCATCCATTTCCATGTAATGGATTTCGTAACCACGACGCTGAGCTTCAAGCATCATGGCAAAGCTAGAGTCTTTTTTGATGTTAATGGATGAAATTGGATCCATTACGATGCCAAGTTTGATCATTTTTTTCTCCTAGCCTAGATCGCCAAAACGGACTTGTAAGGCAGTAATTGCGGTTAGAGCTGCTGTCTCGGTACGAAGTACACGTGGGCCGAGTAGCGTCTCTTCAAATTTGTATTGTTCTGTCATGCCGATTTCTTCAGCCGACAAGCCACCTTCAGGGCCGATCAATAGGCGTACCTTACTGATAGGTTCTGGAAGGGTATTAATTGAGTATTTTGCACGAGGATGTAAGTTCAGCTTTAATGCTTCACTCGGTTCGCTACACCACTCTTCAAGTTGCATGATAGGGCGAATGACTGGAACCGTATTGCGGCCACACTGTTCACACGCCGCGATAGCAATCTTTTGCCACTGTGCGAGTTTTTTCTCGAAGCGTTTTGTATCAAGCTTAACGCCACAGCGCTCTGAAATTAAAGGGGTAATGGTGTTCACACCAAGCTCAACCGATTTCTGAATCGTGAACTCCATTTTGTCGCCACGTGAAATCACTTGGCCTAAATGTAAGTCTAACGGAGATTCGCTGCTGCGTTCGATGCGTTCAGAAACATTAACGGTGACATTTTTCTTTGATACTTCGGCTATCGTCGCAGGGAATTCAGCGCCACTGCCATCAAATAGAAGGACTTCTTGGCCTTCTTTCATGCGAAGGACACGACCAACATGACCCGCGGCATCTTCGCCTAAAGCGAGTGAACCTAACTGATGAATGCGTTCTGGGTGATGAATACGAGGGATTCTCATGCTGGTAAACCTATAAATATGTTCATTTGGGTATTTTGTCTCTGCCTAACATGGATGCTTTTAGTTGAAAAAACAAGGGTAGAGCAAGAGTTTCAGGGGCAATTCTGAAACTCTTGTTTGAGATAGTTAGGAATGTTGATTGTACGAGCGACGTTATTTACAAGCAGGGTAAACAAATGGGTTGTGATTACCTTGGATGGCATAGATTCGCTCATCACGAGTACATTCCCACTTGTCGACAGGAAATTGCTTGTTCCACGCCATCATTAGGTTGGTTTGTTGCTTAGATAGTTTGAAACCATACTCTTGGCTCATGTAAAGGTAAGTACGCGCGATAGAGCCTTTTGCTCTGTCTGGCGGCATAACTTTACGCTGCTTGAAGTTGACCTGCATTTCACACTGACCATAGCTCACGCCATCCATTCCATTCCACTGGCTGAAGTTGTAGTTCGAACGGTCACCATTTACTTCACCGATAGCTGGCGTTAGGTTGTGGAGATCGGCTTCCATGGACTTGAATACTTTGTCATTGCGAGTGCAGTTCTTGCGCCCGCCATCTTGCCAGCACTGACGCTGGTGGCCGAATTGCCAAGCTGGAACCACGTGTTCCCACTCAATTCGACTCGCTCGCTTTTGTTGTTTTCGGACTTGATAACCACAGCCGTCAAGGTTGGGAATCCCTTTCTTTTTGTCCTTCCATGTAATGTCACAACCACAATAAAATGAAGTCGGGTGGTCGAGATAAATCTTCACCGCTTCTCTTTTTGCTTTGGAGAATGAGCTCGGTGGTGCGGCGAAAACGCTTTGGGTTACCAGTAGGCCAAATACTATTGATAAGTAAAAAGACACAGGTAGGCCAAATGCTTTGATGGTGAGTTTTTGCATAGAAAAAGACTGATAAAAGTATGATAAACATCAGTCTAGCACTCAAAGGATGAGTTTCTCCATTACATTTCTATCATCAACTTAATCGAGTGTTGCTTTCTGAAATAAAAAGGATGGGGTTACCAAATCGAATAGGTGCGAGTCTAGGACTTTAGCTGAGCTGTGTGCCTGTGAAGGATAAGGTTTGATTGCACAGCTGGCAGCGATAGGTCGATTGATTTCGAAGCACTTTATTGTGTCGTCTGATTGATAATGGGTAAGTGGTGCACTCACATCGATATTCAAAGGTTTTCCCTTGAACTGAATCTATTTCAAAGCTGTGAGTTGTTTTGGCTGGAACGTTGAATACCTTTTCCATCACGTACTTCCACTCGTTTCCGTGAGGCCTAACACGTCCGAAAACCTGATGCGTGATTAGGTGTGCGAGCTCATGCGGCACAACTTCGTTGATGAAGGCGTCTTCATTTTCAGAAAATAGTACGTGGTTGAGCTTAATTTCGTTGAGCTGAAGGTAGGCCTTTCCCGCTGCTTTACCTCTTAACTTGAAGGTGATAGTTGGGTGTGGAAATTCACGAGAGAAATGTTGATTTGCGATAGCTAGGCACTCGGCCAATTTCTTATTTGCTCGATGTTGTTGCGGGGTGTAAGACAAACGTTGTTAACTCCAAATAAAAGACCTCAGCGTTTAAGCCAAGGCCTCATCATAACATTGCTTTTTGATCTAGCGATGCTTTACACGTGATGTTTTTTCTTAATGATCTCGTGATAAGCGTGCCATGTACCATAACCAAGTAGCGGCATGGTGACGATCATTCCGATGCCGTAGGTGGTAAAACCCACCAGAATACCGGCACAAATAATACTTGCCCAAACCACCATTGCAGGAATGTTCGATTTCACGGCATTAAAGCTAGTGAAAATTGCACTCATCACATCAACGCGTCTCTCCATCATTAACGGAATTGAAAATGCTGAGATGCTAAATATGAGGCTTGCGATGACAAAACCAATCACAGAACCCGTAATTAAGAAGGGAGCGAACTCAGCCAGTGGTGCGCCTTGCACTGAAGGGTAGAGCGCGTGCAATAATGCAGCGATACGCATCCAGAATATCATCGCAACCATCAATACGATCGCAAAGGCCCATTGGTGGGTGGAGTTGCGAGTGATGGCTTTCATCGAGTGCAGTAGGCTTGCGTTGTGGCCTTTTTCTCTTTCCCAAGCTGCGTCATACAAGCCCAGAGCAAGAAACGGCCCTATTAGCATGTACACGATCAGGCTTGGCATTACGACCAAGTGTGTTCCTTGCCATTGGACAAGCTGAACAATGGCGATTGCCGCTCCCATAAAGCACAAACCGTAGAATGCGCTGATTAATGGCATTCTTACTAAGTCATGCAGAGCAAGCGACAACCAATGAAAGGGTGCGGAAATACTGATTTGGTTACAAGGAATGGTGCGAGCGTAATCCTTATCGCTGACCTTGTGTTTTTTATCGTTCAGTTCGGATGGGTGCGCGGTACGAGGCATAGATCCCCCTAGTTAAATAACGTCCTAGTTATAATTCCATAAGGCTCATCGATGTGGCTTGTGTGAGAGTTATGGTGTTGAGCTAAATTGCTCTTTGTCATCCCAGTTATTGTTCTAGCGTGCATTTAACGAGCGTTATCAGACTGAATTAATTTAAGTTAAATGTGAGCTTGATCGCCTAGGAGTTACCTTAACTATTGTCAGTAGTGCTAGAAAACACAAATTATCGCCGGCTTTTTATACTAAGTGGTTAACGGTAAAGAAGGGCGTTAGGGAAGGGTATTGTGAGTGAAAGTTCGGTAAGTACATAAAAATAAAGCCCTTACTAAGCAGTAAGGGCTTTAAAGGAACACATCGCAGTGGCTAAATTATTTTAGGCCAGCGAAGTCCGCAAGGATTGCTGCTTTGTCAGTCGCTTCCCAAGGGAACTCTTCACGACCGAAGTGACCGTATGCAGCAGTTTGCTTGTAGATAGGCTGAAGAAGGTTCAGCATCTCTTGAAGGCCGTATGGACGTAGGTCGAAGTTTTGACGAACAGCTTCAATGATGATTTCGTGTGCTACTTTCTCAGTACCGAACGTTTCAACCATGATAGATGTTGGATCAGCAACACCGATAGCGTAAGACAGTTGAATCTCACAACGGTCAGCCATACCAGCAGCAACGATGTTTTTCGCAACGTAACGTGCTGCGTAAGCTGCAGAACGGTCAACTTTTGATGGATCTTTACCTGAGAATGCACCGCCACCGTGACGAGCTGCGCCGCCGTAGGTATCAACGATGATCTTACGACCAGTTAAACCACAGTCACCCATTGGGCCACCGATTACGAAACGGCCTGTTGGGTTGATGAAGAAGTTAGTATCTTTGTTGATCCACTCAGCAGGAAGTACTGGCTTGATGATTTCTTCCATTACTGCTTCGCGTAGGTCAGGCGTTGTTACTGAATCACAGTGTTGAGTAGAAAGAACAACAGCATCGATACCAACGATCTTACCTTGGTCGTATTGGAAAGTAACTTGAGATTTCGCATCTGGGCGAAGGAAGTCAAGCTTACCGCTCTTACGTACTTCAGCTTGCTTCTTAACAAGAAGGTGAGAGTAAGTAATTGGAGCTGGCATTAGGATAGGAGTTTCGTTAGTCGCGTAACCAAACATGATGCCTTGGTCGCCTGCGCCTTGCTCTTTAGGGTCTTCTTTATCAACACCTTGGTTGATGTCTGGAGACTGCTTACCAATTGTGTTTAAAACAGCACAAGAGTCAGCGTCAAAGCCCATGTCAGAATGAACGTAACCAATTTCACGTACTGTTTCACGAGTGATTTCTTCGATATCAACCCATGCAGACGTTGTTACTTCACCGCCAACCATAACCATGCCGGTTTTAACGTAAGTCTCACAAGCAACACGTGCTTTTGGATCTTGTTCCAAGATGGCATCAAGAACAGCATCAGAGATTTGGTCTGCAATTTTATCTGGATGGCCTTCTGAAACAGATTCAGAAGTGAATAGGTGCTTAGCCATGAGAGCTCCACTTTTAGTTTTTGGTGTAAATAGTTTATGGCGTCGCAAGCTAGGAAGCGCGCCATTAAATACAGTATATTTTGTAGGTGTTTCTACATCTAGACGGCTATTCTAAATTCCAGCGGTCGAATTACAAGCTCTTTTTTATGATATGTCATAACTAATCGTTTGCGTATCGATTGAGATAAGCCACTGCCAAGTGATGTAAATGTTCGAAAATTGCGAAAAATGACCGTTAAAATGCCAGTAAAACGTTTGCAGTCGCAATAGTCGTTTGAGAGAATACCCGCGCTAATTAAAATGAAAACATTAGCACTATCTCTTTTTTAAATCGCTTATGTATCCAGGAGCAGACATGCCTTCTCGTAAAGATCTAGCCAATGCAATCCGCGCACTTAGCATGGACGGTGTTCAACAAGCAAATTCAGGCCACCCAGGCGCACCTATGGGTATGGCTGACATCGCTGAAGTTCTTTGGCGTGGCCACTTGAACCACAACCCAGCAAACCCAGAGTGGGCTGACCGCGACCGTTTTATCCTGTCTAACGGCCATGGTTCAATGTTGATTTACTCTCTGCTTCACCTTGCAGGCTACGAGCTTTCAATTGAAGATCTGAAAAACTTCCGTCAACTGCACTCTAAGACTCCAGGTCACCCAGAGTACGGTTACGCTCCTGGTATCGAGACAACGACTGGTCCTCTAGGTCAAGGCATCACTAACGCTGTTGGTATGGCAATGGCTGAGAAAGCGCTTGCTGCCCAGTTCAACAAAGAAGGCCACGACATCGTAGACCACTACACTTATGCATTCATGGGTGATGGCTGTCTGATGGAAGGTATCTCTCACGAAGCATGTTCTCTAGCAGGTACGCTTGGTCTTGGTAAGTTGGTTGCTTTCTGGGATGATAATGGTATCTCTATCGATGGTGAAGTTGAAGGTTGGTTCTCTGACGATACACCTAAGCGTTTTGAAGCTTACGGCTGGCATGTAATCCCAGCAGTAGACGGTCACGATCCGGAAGCAATCAATGCAGCTATCGAAGCAGCTAAAGCAGACCCTCGTCCAACGCTTATCTGTACTAAAACTATCATCGGTTTTGGTTCTCCAAACAAAGCGGGTACGCACGACTGCCATGGCGCTCCACTAGGTGCTGATGAAATTACAGCAACTAAAGCAGCACTTGGTTGGGAACACGGTCCTTTCGAAATCCCAGCTGATATCGCAGCTGAGTGGAATGCGAAAGAAGCGGGCGCAGCAAAAGAAGCGGCGTGGAATGCTAAGTTTGACGCATACGCAGCGGCTTACCCAGAGCTAGCAGCAGAATTCAAACGTCGTACTAACGGTGAACTTCCAGCACAATGGGAAGAGAAAGCAAACGCAATCATTGCTGATCTTCAAGCTAACCCTGCAAACATTGCTTCACGTAAAGCATCTCAAAATGCTCTAGAAGCGTTTGGTCAAATGCTTCCAGAAT
>NZ_JBFSVE010000071.1:0-23069 GCF_041467715.1 Vibrio sp. 10N.247.311.14 | reverse complement strand
CGTTAGACCATGCCGATGGCTTAGATAACAACGAACTGACCTTCGATTTGCCAGTTTATGCCGTCGACTCAGATGGTGATGATTCATTAATGTCTCCGTTGTCGGTGACCATTGGTGATGACGCCCAAATCATGGCGAACGGTACGCTGGATATTACCGAGCCGAATTTAGCTGACGGTACGGTGACCACCAATACGATTGATGTAATGACGGCGCAAAGTGCCGATGGAGCTGTGATTACCCAGTTCACCTATGACGGGGGCACGGCTCAAACCTTAGATCCAACAATCACAGGCGAGCAGAAATTTACGTTCACTGAGGGTGATGTGTTCGTCACCATCGAAGGTAACGTGCGCTTTGAGCCGAACCGTGATTTAGACCACGAAGATGGCGATATCGTTAAATCTCTCGTCTTTACGTCAAGCGATGGCGATGTGGATGTTGAAACGGCCACTGTCACACTAACGATTATTGATGGTGATATCCCAACCATTGAATCGGTACCAAGCATCGCGCTTGCTGAAGCAGATTTAGCGGATGGCTCGTCACCAATTATGGGTGCAGTGAGTCAAACAGAAACCATCTCGTTCACTCATCAAAGTGACAATGTAGAGAAGTTCCGTTTAGAACCAAGTGAGTTTAATACTAACAACGCGCTCAAGTCAGACGGCTTGATCATTGAGATTCGAGAAGAACCAACAGGCTCCGGCAATTATATTGGCTTCACGACCGATATTTCGAATGTCGAAACCACGGTGTTTACTCTCGATTTCAGCAGCTCCACTTTGGGTGAATACACCTTCACACTTTTGGAAGCTATCGATCACAGACCAATCCAAGGTAACAACGATCTGACGTTCAGCTTGCCGGTCTATGCCGTTGATACCGATGGCGATGACTCTCTCATGTCACCACTATCGGTGACGATTACCGATGATATTCAAGCCTTAGTCGTTGGCTCATTGACAGCGAAAGAGCCATCAACAGGTGTTGAAACATCCAATACTGTTGACCTTATGCCGGACAGCAGTGCGGACGGAGGGACATTAACGAGCTTCAGCTATGATGGGGAGGCTTTACAAACTCTTAATCAAGACATCGCAAGCGAACAGTCGTTCACTTATGACGAGGGTACGCTATACGTCACTATAGACGGAAACATGCGATTTGAACCTGTGTCAGACCTCGATCATTCTGGTGGCGATATCGTCAAAACTATCTCGGTTAATTCAGTCGATGGAGATGGGGATATTGTTAGCACCTCTGTGTCGCTGAGGATAGAAGATGGCGATGAACCAGTGATTGATCTTATTCCTGATGTTGCTCTGAATGAAGCAAGCTTAGCTGATGGTTCTGCCTCTACAGGGACAGCTGTCAGTGAAACCAAAGTCATTACGTTTACTGATGGTAGCGATGATGTGACGCACTTTAGGGTCGATAGCACGAACTTCAATTCGTCAGGTGCATTGAAGTCGAACGGCCTGACAGTGGAAATTAAAGAGCAACCTACTGATTCGGGGAACTATGTTGGCTTTATTATCGGCGCTTCAAATGTTGAAACGAACGTGTTCACACTTGAATTTTCGAACAGCAATCTTGGTCAATATACATTTACGCTTTTAGAGGCTTTAGATCACGCTGATGGTAACCTTTCTAATACCTTAGATTTCGATATCCCTGTGATAGCGGTTGATGCCGACAACACCGATTCAGCATCGTCCTCTTTGAACGTCACCATTACCGACGACTTACAGCAAACGCAAGATCGTACTTTAAGTATTGTTGAACCTGTGACGACTTCAGGAGCAGGTGGTCCGCCAACTACAAGTATTGTCGATGTTATGCCTACAGAAAGTGCAGATGGTGCGACCGTTACCCAGTTTATGTACGGGGCAGATGGGCCGTTTACGCTTGTTCAAACTGATTTTACAGAGCAAGAGTTCACAGTTGCTGACGGACGGTTGTTCGTTAAGTTGGATGGCTCGCTCCGTTTTGAACCAGATAGAGACCTTGACCACTCGAATGGCGATATTGTTCGAACCATTACCGTGACAACAAGCGATTTCGATAATGATGTTGAAACCGCAACGGTGACGCTTACTATCACGGATGGCGTTGATCCTGTTATCAACATTGTCCCTGACGTTTACTTATCTGAAGTGAACTTATCCGATGGTTCAATGCCGACGGCAGGGCCAGTTAGTTCAACTCATACCATCACTTACACAGAAGGGAGTGATGACCTGAGTCATTTCCGAATCGCTACGGATGAATTTAATTTTGGCGGGTTACTGAAATCAAACGGTTTAGTCGTTGAATTGAAGGAGGAACCAGCGGATTCGGGCAGCTACGTCGGATTCACCACAAACGGTTCCGGTGCAGAAACCGATGTCTTTACGATTAGTTTTGATAGTGTTAACAAGGGCCAATTTACCATTACCTTGCTGGAAGCACTCGATCACCTTAATGGTCTCAATTACAACGATTTGAATTTCCGCTTGCCAGTTTATGCTGTCGATACAGATGATTCTGAATCAACAAGACGAGATGTCGTTGTGACGATTGAAGATGACATTCAGCAAATGCAGGATGGGGTTCTTACGATCACAGAACCAAGCTCTGGCACGCCGACAACAGCAACGGTTGATGTTATGCCCTTGCCAAGCGCGGACGGCGCGACCATCACCGAGTTTACTTACGATGGTGGATTATCCATTTCGCTCGATCAGACCGTGACGGGTGAGCAAGAGTTTACCTTTACTGAAGGCTCTTTGTTCGTCACGTTAGATGGTGATGTTAGGTTCGAGCCAAATCGAAACCTTGATCATTCTGCCGGGAATATCGTTAAAAATATCGTTTTCACTTCATCGGATTTCGATAACGATATCTTCATGTCGAGTGTTCGACTGACCATCATTGATGGTGAAGGGCCCGCGCTGAATGTAGTACCCGGCGTTAACTTATCTGAAAGTAACTTAGCAGACGGATCTTCTCCTGACTCGGTGCTGATTAGTGAAACCAATACAATCACATCCATCGCTAGCAGTGACGACATTGCAAGAATTGTTGTCGACACGTCTCTATTTAACACTGGCGGATTAATCAAGTCGAATGGACTAGTGGTTGATTTAAGGGAAGAGCCAGCAAACTCTGGTGACTATTTAGCATTCACGACGGTTTCACCGGGCGTTGAGGTGCCTATCTTCACCTTAACGTTTGATAGTTCAAACCCAAGCATTTATACCTTTACACTACTAGAGCGACTAGACCATGCGCCTGGCGATGGCAACAATGACATTACTTTCGATTTATCGGTTTATGCCGAAGACACCGATGGTGATGTGTCCGCTCCTAAGCAACTTGAAGTAGTTATCGGGGATGATGTTCAAGTGATGCAATCTGGAGACTTACTAGTCACTGAGCCAACCTCGGGCACGGCGAGCAGCAATGTGTTTGAAACAATAACGGGTCCAAGTGCAGATGGTTCAACAGTTACTAAATTTACCTATGATGGTGGGGCTGAGGTTCTTCTCGATCAAAACGATATTAATGAGCAAGTATTTGTTTACCCAGAAGGGACACTGTTTATTAAACTCAATGGTGATATTCGCTTTGAGCCGAATAGAAACCTAGACCATGAAAATGGCGATATCATTAAGAACATCGTTGTTGCATCTCAAGACCAAGATCTCGATCTAGAAGACGCAACCGTTAGGTTAGTAATTAGTGATGGTGCTCCACCGACGATTGATATCATTCCACCAGTGAGCTTGAGTGAAGTGAACTTAGCCGATGGTTCTTCACCAAGTTTACCTGTGAGCCAAACAGAGCAGATAACCTTTACTGCGGGTAGTGACGACGTTAGCTATTTCCGTATTGCGACCAATGAATTTAATGTCGGCGGAGCTCTAACGTCTAATGGATTAGAGATTCAATTGAAAGAGGACCCTTCAGTTGCCGGTGGCTATATAGGATTTACTACGGAAGACTCTCTTCTTGGGCCAGAAGTTGAAATCTTTGAAATTAGCTTCTCATCGTCAGTGCTAGGCGAGTACACATTTACGCTCCTCGAAGAGATCGACCATGCGGACGTTCAAGGTAACAATGATCAACTATTTACCTTGCCTGTTTACGCGGTAGACACCGATGAAACCGATTCAGCAATGACACCACTCAGTGTCACCATTACCGATGACGTGCCTGAAATTACTGAGATAGAGGTTGGCAGCACCTTTGTTGTGGATGAAGAGGAGATTGGAACACCAACGCAAGCCTCGGGAAGTTTTGTGACGACCGAAGGAGCTGACCAAGTTGAAACTTACGAATTGAGAAATATCTCAATGTTGGAAGCGACGCTATCGTCTGGCAATGAAGGTATTAAGATCACTGAGATCACAGGTGCTGCTAACACGACCACCTACCAAGGTGCAACTGACCCTGGCGGAACGCCAATTTTCACATTAGTTCTGACTGATGATGGTGCTTACACATTTACCTTGCTTGGTCCTCTAGACCATGAGCCTAGCTCAGAGGCGAGAAATAAGCTGCTTATCTCCTTTGATGTAGTGGCTGTTGATAGTGATGGTGATGATTCCAACCAGTATCAATTACCAATTCAAGTCATTGATGATATTCCGGAAATGACGCCGCCGACGGGTGAAGTGATTGTCGATGAAGATGACTTAGCGGGTATAGGCTCTGACCAATCTGAAGATACCGTCATTAATGGTTTGTTTACCATTGATGAAGGTGCGGATGGTGTTGTGTTGTATGAGTTGGTTAACCCTGATGCAGTGCTAACAGGGCTTACGTCTAATGGTGAAGCCCTAGAGTGGCTTCCGGTTGTTGAGAGTGGTACGACATTTACCTACACAGCACAAACTGAGACAAGCAACGAGGCTGTGTTTGAAGTTGTGTTTGATACTAAGGACAACAGCTATCAGTTTGAACTGTTTAAACCGCTCACACACCCTATAGCTGACGATGAAAATAGCATACTGCTGAATTTCTCTGTCGTAGCCGAAGATTTCGATGGCGACCAGTCTAATGCAATCGCACTGGATATTACGGTCACCGATGATATTCCTCTAGTGACAACTCAGTCTATCTCTCGCCTAGAAGGGCAAAACTACACTGGCTCTTTGGTGAACATGTTTGCGAGTGCAACAGACCAAGGTGCCGACACCGCTGTGCTCACCCAAATAGAAGGGATTTCAAATAGTGATGTTGATATCGTTTTCAGGGGAGGAACGAGTGGAGCATTTAGTGGTAGTTATGACCTAAATTTAGGGAGCCAGCAGGTTCGTGTTTATGAACAAACCGATGATGGAAGTGGAGGAACAGTAGAGAGAGAGTTGGGTCGCTTGCGTATAAACTCGAACGGTGAAGTCGAATTTAGAGCCAATGGTTATCTAGATCATGACGGCGATGAGATCAACTTCTCGATCAACGTAATTGCAATCGATGCGGATTTAGATACCTCTGAAACGCCACTGAATATTACTATCGTTGATCAAGACTCAACGGCTGTGTCGCTGAAAGTGACGACAACGGAGGATATTGGTCGTGATGCATCAATTGATTATGCAGCGGGTAGTGAACCAACAGACCTAGAAAACACCTTTGATAATCAAGACGGTCTAGCTGATGCACCTGCTCAAGTAGCATTGCAAGTAAACTTGTACGACCAAGATAACACAGAGGCGATCGGCCAACTGAAGATCTTCGATAATACAAACCATAGAGGTACATTCTATTACTTTGATGGTGCTGAATATGTGAAATTGTCGACAGATGTAGATGGAAACTATGTTCTAGATGGTGCAAATATCGTTCAGACTTTCATGCCTGATCCCGATGACTCAACTGATCCAAAAGATGTTATAGCTACCATCGATAATCTTTATTTTGTACCAGACCGAAACTTTAGTACCGGTAATGGTGGAGCCACAATAAATTATGAATTGGAGATCGACAACAACGGGGTACCTGACCATACGGTAAGCTCCAACTTTAGAATTGAAATTGAAGCCGTAGCAGATGAGGCTGAGTGGGATGATGCAAACAGCACTTATATTTATCTTCCTGATACAGACAGCATGGGTGCAGAGATTCCGGTGACGGAAGATGGAAATACCATAACTCTTAACCTCGAGGCTGATTCTCAAGATACTTCTCGCCCTGAAACACTCACATATCAACTTACTGTTGATGAAGGCGCTGGGAAGTTCACTCTATTGGATAGCTCAGGTAATCCGATAGGGCCTGTTGGAGGCCCATATGTTATTGATGCGGCAGATATCAATAGCACAGTCGTCGACCCGATTGATAACTTCTCGGGCACCATTAGCTTTAAAGTAGTAGCTTTGACGGAAGAAACCCGTAATCCATTCCTAGATGGCGATAATAGCGGTGCTAACAGTAAAAAGGTTGCCACCTCTGAAGAACGAATATTAGTTATTGATGTACTTCCAGACGCCGACTTAGGCACCTTAAGCGTGAATCGCAAAACCATCAATGAAGATAATATTCTCGATCCAGATACTGTTGGGGATCCTAGCAATAGAGTCGCGTTCACTCTTGATGAAGTGATTGCGATGACACCATCTGAAGATTTGGATACGTCGGAAACTCTATACGTACGCATCAATAATATCACTCAGGGGGCTGGGCTTTATTTACTTGGGACCGATACCCTTGTACCAACCGTGACAATTGAGGGTGTCGATTATCAAGAGATTCTTTACTCTGAACTTGCCAACGTAGAAGTGATACCCAAAGAGCACAGTAATGAAGACTTTAGTTTTGATGTGTTAGGTGTTGTCAAAGACAAGGCAGATCTTTCAACGGGTGAAGTAGTTGATGAAATCACATTTGGTCCTAAAACAGTCAACGTTGAGGTCATTGGTGTTGCTGATGTGCCATTTGGTGGAACTAATGGTACCGATTGGGAAGAGTTTACAGATGGCGGTGTGAGTGGGGTACAAACCACAATCCAAGAGAGTCAAAGCGGTGATAACTACGCTGTTCTAGATTTCACGGTGTTGTCTGGTGAGAGAAAACCAGATGACTCGGCTGATGATCCTCTTGTCGGCGATGGTTCCGAATCGATAACTGTTATTCTATCAGGTATCCCTGAGGGCGTGGTAATCGAAGACGGTGATGGTACGGTTATTGACCTAAATTTCGTTGGGTATGAAGATGACATTAACGGAAACCCTGATTTAGATAAACCAATCTATGAAGCGAATATCACAGAGGAAGGTATTACTTCTGGTATCCGAATTCGTCCGATTGACTCGTCGACAGAAAATATTCATATCAAGGGGCAGATTGTCGTTACCGAGAACGATGGACACACCTTAACGTTTGATCAAGAAGTTCGAGTGTTGGTTGAACCTAGAATCGACACTTCTGCAACCTATAGCAACACCACAACCGGTGATGAAGACACCGCTATTAATATTGATTGGCATCCACAAGGTGATGATTACATTGATGATGACGAACATTTCACTTCAATTACCATTAATGGCATTCCAACGGATGTAGTCGCGGTGGTCAATGGTGATGTTACGGTCGATTCCAGCACGGCCGGCACCCTAGTCATTACACCGAAAGACACCTCACAGACACCGGAGCAATTTACTCAGATTGCTTTGGCGAACAACTTTATCCAAATGACACCACCAGAAAACTCAAGTGTCGACTTTACGCTGACAACCGTCGTTGAGATGGAGGAGAGAGATTTCGAGTACACCGATGATGCGATTGTTGGTGAGGGCGGCCGAGTAGTTGCTAATCCAGCAATTACAGGCACCATCACAGTACAAGTTGTGCCTGTTGTGGAACCTAAAGATCCAGATGGAGATGGAGTTGACGATAACTTTATCGTTTTCTCCAATGAAGACGGTAGTGGTGAGTTAACATCAATTACATCTGATGCTGCGGGTGTAATCAAACTCACAACCAATAGTGATAACCAAGCCGTAGATGGTGGTGGTATTGAGATCTTGGATGGTGAGTACGTTATCCGTTACAAAGAAGATGATGTCTCTCCGGTATTTCCTATCAACGAAGTCGTTAACGAAGTCGTCATTCAGTTGACTACGACGACTGACGGCACATTGCCAGACGAGGTGTTGAGTCAACTACTCGTGACTGGCGCTGTGTATGAGGGTGATGGTCGTTGGGTAGTCACAGATGAAGATGCGTTTACGATTAGTGCACCTGAGGGTTTAGATCTAACTGCTCCATACACTGATGGTGATGAAAACAATAACAGCAGTATCAAAATGAAGGTGTTTGCTCAAGTTGAAGACTTGGGAGACGAATTGAGTGACCAGAATTCTGCGATTGCTCCAAGAGAGGGTAATGTTATTTTGACCTTCCCTGAAGAGATCGTTGGTGGAGGAGAAATTGCTGCTGATATCGCTGCAACTCCGAACCAGACAATCGACGCGATTGAAGATACTCAGCTCATGCTTGGTGACGCGCTTGAAAGTATCATTAGTTTCAGTGGTGGCGATACATTTAACGACGAAATTACCATCGTTATTGATGATACCGTGTTTCTTGACCCATCGGACCTTACCCAAACACTTAACATTAGCATCGGTGGTAGTGGTGAGATTGACTTCGTTAACGGCGAATATGTGTATCAGTCCACTTTGGTACAAGGTGTAACGCCAGATTTCTCTGATTTGGTGTTGAATTTACCCGCAGATTATTCTGGGGACTTTAAATTGCCATTTACGGTGATCACCAAAGATTTGATATCGGGTGATGAGAAGGTACTTGATACCAGCGCCATCATTAAAGTCTCTGCTGTAACAGATATAGCGCCAAGTATTTCTGTCGATATTACTGGTTCTTTGGATGACTCGTTGAACCCTGTCGATATCGATGGTCAACCGGGCGCTGAAGCTGTGGGTTATGAAGACACCTATATTGTGCTTGATTTCTCGGGTTCGGTTGCAGACCAAGTCAATGGTGTTGAAGGCGGTGATGAACGCTTCACCGATATCACTTTAACCTTAACTGACACAAGCAATGGCGAATTCTACAGTGATACTGGAACGCCATTGGGCACATCCATCTCTTTCACCGAAAGTGAAATTGAAAATGGTGCCTTGTCAGGCGTGTTGTTTAAACCGAAAGAGAACTTCCCGACTTATGATGACGTAAATGGTGCTGATGTCAGTACTGTGAACGTTACTGTGACAGGTAACATTTTAGATACGGCGACCTTCAATCAAGATATTCCTGACACAACTGAGGATGCCACAATCGAATCTTTCTCAACGTCGGTTAGCTTTGACGTAGTCCCTGTGGTGGATGATATTGCGATCACTGGTCCTGGAACGAACGCAGATGTCATTGAAATAACGGGTAGTGAAGACCAAGAGATTTCACTCGCTGGCTCAAGTCCAGTGTCGATTGCTTTGACGGATTTAGATGGTTCGGAAGAGTTTGTCTCTATCAAGTTTACTGATGTCCCTGATGGCTTCCAATTCAGGGTAGATAACTCCTCAGACTTCACGGTTAAGAATAATGGTGGAGGCGTGTGGAGTGTCCAATTGCCTTCAAATGTCTCGAATTCATTCGATTTGAGCGAAATATCGGTACTGCCTCCGAAAGATTTCAGCGGTACTTTTGAGTTTGGTGTTGAGGTGTTTACGCAAGAATCTTTGCTCGGTGTACCAACTAACGCAGGTACTCTGCCAAGTTTCCAAGTGCATGTACTTCCTGTAGGGGACGATATTGATACGGATCCGACTGATTCGGTAGTCGGTTTAGAAGGCGAAAATATTGATATTGAAATCAACACGACTATTCTGGATAACGCATTTTCTGCATCGGGGAGTGGGACTTATACTGAAAACTCGCCAGAAACCATCCGTGTTGTGGTCAGCAATGTTCCACAAGACGCGTCAATTTTGCATCCGGATGGAACAACACTAGGTATTTACGATTCAGCCTCTGATACATGGACGTTAGACGTAGATGCAACAGCACTCGATAAGATCGTGTTTAACTCCGGTGAGCACAATTCAGACACAGGTAATACGCTTGGTATTGATACACCGTTGTCTATTTCTGTTCGCTCAGTAGATACAGATGCGGATAACACTGAGTATTTAGGGGCGGAAACCATTTTCAGTGTCGACTTGGTGGTTGATCCGATCAATGACCAACCAACCTTTGTCAATATTGAAAACTTAGAGACGCCGGAAGACACCTCTATTGCATTGAGTGATATGTCTGGCTTTAAGATAGAGGACCCAGACGCCGTTTATGATGATCCGAACGCGATTTACACACTAACATTATCGGTCGACCAAGGTACGTTGACTTACACCTCTTCAACGGGTGTTACCTCTACGCCAACTAGTGGCAGCGCCATTGTTCTCTCTGGAACTTTGGCCAATATAAATACTGCTCTGGATACAGGTAGTGTCAGATTCGAATTGGGTGCGGATGAGAATTACCTAAATCAGGGAGGTGTTGCGACAGTCACTGCCACTGTTGATGATGGTGGTAATAACGGTCTGATTGATGCTGGAGATCCGAATACTGCTCAAACCAATCAAACGACCTTTACCATTAAGGTAACGGAAGTGAATGATCAGCCGGTGGCAACGGACATCGACTTGGGCACGATTGCTGAAGATGATCAAATCGTAATTAAAGCTGAAGATTTGATTGCAGCATCAAGCGATCCTGAAGGTGATAACCTGACAATAACCGATGTCAGTCTCACTTCGGGTCAAGGGCAGTTGGACTACTTTGAAAACAGTGGTGGTGTAGATGATCCGTCGATTACTGGCCCATATTGGGTTTTTGATGCCAACGATGAATACGATGCGACCAGTGGAGATATCAGCTTTACATATACCGTTCAAGACGATGGGCAAACCAATGGAGCTGATGACTTCCTAACAGACACCGGCGATTTGAGCTTAACAGTGACAGGTGTTAATGATTCGCCAATCATTAATGGTGACGGTGTCACGCCTGTCATTGACGAGGATGCTGGTCAACTGTTGAGTGGTATCAATGTCAGTGACCCTGATTATGTAGATACATTTTCTGATGATCTGATGACCGTCACGCTGACGGTGGATTACGGTACATTGAATGTATCACTTCCAGCAGTGACGACGGTTGTTGTTAACGGCAACAACACGGGTTCAGTCATCTTAGTGGGGACATTGAGTGACCTGAATGCGTTGATTGATACGCCAACCAGTCCAAATGGTGTTTTCCTTGATGCGAGCCTGTCTCCAACCAATAGCATTGGATTAGAAGTTGTTGCCAAAGACAGCGGCAACCCTTCAGGTATTGCGATAGAGACAGCACCTGTGGTTTACAACATCGCGGTGACGCCAGTGGCGAATGCACCAACCCTGTCTATCGATAGTGCGACTAACTACGTGAGAAACATTACTGCGAGTCAGTCAGTGAGTGCGAGTGGTATTCCTTTGGTTGGAATTATCGCGGCATTAACAGACATCACAGAAGAGCTAACGCTGCATATCAGTGATGTACCTGCTGGCGCTCAAATCACCAGTGCTGCGGGTTCTGTGACGGATCTTGGCGGTGGTGTTTGGGTGGCAACGGCGGATGCGATTGATAGCTTACAGGCGGTCGGCCTTTCTCAAACTCCGGGTAACTACACGCTTAAAGTGGAGGCTGTTTCTGAAGAGACAAACAACGATACGGCGACCTCTGCTTCGATTGACCTGAATTTGAACATTGTGTCTGACGCGGTCGATATTAACCTGGCTGCGGAAACCGATGATGTTCAGCTGTTTGCTGGCACCAATGCGACTGACCTAACTGCGGGCTCTGGTAATGATCGACTTGTTGGCGGTGACGGTAACGACACCCTGATTGGCGGCGGAGGCTCAGACATTCTGACTGGTGGTGATGGTATGGACTCGTTCGTATGGCTTAACATCGAAGATGGTGTTGAAGATACGATTACCGACTTTGATTTGTCGGAAGGGGACAGCATTGACTTGAGAGAAGTGTTGCCGGAGCTTAAAAATACATCTCCAGACATGACCGCGTTGCTACAACAAATAGACGCGAAAGTGGACGGGGATGATATTGAGCTTACGATCAACCCGGATGGCTTAGGTACTACGGAACAGGTGATTGTGGTTGAAGACCTTGCGCCACAGCTAACCTTAAGTGGCACCATGCCTTCGGACATTCTGGATGCATTGGTACAGCAGAATGTGATAATTCACGGTTAAAGCGAACCATTGAACCATAACGAAAGAGGCCAGCATTGCTGGCCTCTTATTTGTTACGGTATAAATTGAAAAGAGTTACTTAAGGGAGTTGTGGATCAGGAACTCTTCTTCAACACCTTTCAACTTCATCTCATCCATAATGAAGTTCACCGTGTTCAACAAACGTTGTTCACCTTTAGGAATCAGATAGCCGAACTGACTGTTGGTGAATGGAGTTTCGCAGCGTGCCGCTTCAAGACGTTCGTCAGTTACTTGATAGAATAGACCTTCAGGCGTTTCTGTCACCATCACATCAACTTTGCCTTCTGCTACTGCTTTCGGTACGTCGAGATTGTTCTCGTAGCGTGTGAAGCTTGCATTCTGCAAGTTCGCGTCGGCAAAGATCTCGTTAGTACCGCCAATGTTCACGCCCACACGAACAGAAGAGAGGTTCACTTTCTCAATGCTGTCGTACTGTTCTGCGGTGCCTTTCGCAACCAAGAAGCACTTACCAAAGGTCATGTAACCTTGAGTTTGTTCCGCGTTTAACTGACGCTGCATTTTACGTGTAATGCCGCCCATTGCGATGTCGTACTTATCGTCGTCTAGATCGGCCAGTAGATCTTTCCATGTGGTACGAACAATCTTCAATTCAACGCCTAATTGTTCCGCGATGTGCTGTGCAACGTCGATATCGTAGCCAGAGTAGCTTTTACCATCGAAGTAAGAGAAAGGCTTGTAGTCACCTGTGGTGCCCACACGCAGAGTACCTGATTTTTGAATGTCTTCTAGCTGGTCAGCGTGTGCGACACCAGAAAGTGCCAGAGCAATGGAAGCAAGTAATAGTGATGTTTTTTTCATTGTAATTGTCTGTTGTGTTTGTGTTGTCATTCAAAGTAACAGAAACAATCAGAGAAAGAGATCAAACCATTGGAAAGGTTGGAAAAGAAGATGAAACGAGGGCAGGAGATAGGTATTTCTATGGTTTGTGAGCATTGATCGAGGTGCGTTTCATATTCCGTTTTGATAAACCGAAGACAAACAAAAAGCCCATGTTATCGAATAACATGGGCTTCATTTTGGTTTAACTTGTTAGCTGCTTATTTAGCTATTTAGCTATTTAGCAACTGACTCGTTGTTCATCTTAGCCGGAGCTTTAGATGCGTTAACCAATAGGATACCAACGGTTAGTACCATTGAACCACATAGTAGGAACAACAAGCGTCCTGTTGGTTCGTTTGGAATCAGAGCCATTGCTAGGATACCGAAACCTGCTGTGCTGATAAGCTTACCAAGCATTGAACGCTGTTTAGTATCTAGGTTTTGTTGCTCTTCACCTTCCGCTACAAGCGGCGTGTTCCAGTTAGTGAATAGTTGGTCAACTTCTTTCTCACGCTCTGGCGATAGGCCTTTGTAGAAGCGAGAAGTCATGATGAAGTAACCACCTGTGAACACTACGTGAGCAGCTAAGCTAAGACCTACTTTCAAGTCGCTCCATTCACGGCCTGTAAGCGCTGTTTCTAGACCAAATAGGTTCTCGATGTCTTCTGCTTGCAGAGAGATACCGAAGATGTAAGAAACGAAACCACCAACCACTAGAGTAGACCAACCAGCCCAGTCAGGTGTCTTACGAATCCACATACCTAGTAGGACAGGGATAAGCATTGGGAAGCCAATCAACGCACCTACGTTCATTACGATATCGAACAAGCTTAAGTGACGCAGAGAGTTAATGAATAGACCAATCGCAATGATGAAAATACCCATCATGATAGTCGTTATCTTACTTACAATAACCAGCTCTTTCTGAGTCGCATTTTTACGAAGAATCGGGCTGTAGAAGTTCATTACAAAGATACCAGCGTTACGGTTCAAACCTGAATCCATAGAAGACATCGTTGCAGCGAACATTGCTGACATAAGAAGACCAACCATACCTGCTGGCATTACGTTTTGTACGAATGCTAGGTAAGCAGCATCACCGGCTTTGTCGCCCATTGATGTGTATTGCTCAGCGAACTCAGGCATGAATGCACTAACGTACCAAGGTGGTAGGAACCAAATTAGTGGACCAACAACCATAAGGATACATGCTAGGCCTGCCGCTTTACGTGCGTTTTCACTGTCTTTTGCACATAGGTAACGGTATGCGTTGATGCTGTTGTTCATTACACCGAACTGCTTCACGAAGATGAATACAACCCAAAGGATGAAGATGCTCATGTAGTTTAGGTTGTTACCTAACATGAAGTCGCCGTCGAAGTTAGCAATAATGTTAGTTAAGCCGCCACCGTGGAAGTAAGCTGCTACCGCACAAGTGATTGTCACGGCCATGATTACAAGCATTTGCATGAAGTCAGAAGCAACAACCGCCCAAGAGCCGCCGGTTACTGCCATCAATACTAGAACCATACCCGTTACCACAATGGTAGCTTCCATTGGGATGTTGAATACCGCTGCTACAAAGATAGCTAGACCGTTTAGCCAGATACCTGCAGAGATAAGGCTATCCGGCATACCTGCCCATGTGAAGAACTGTTCAGACGTTTTACCAAAGCGCTGACGAATAGCTTCGATCGCCGTTACCACACGAAGTTGGCGGAACTTTGGAGCGAAGTACATATAGTTCATGAAGTAGCCAAAAGCATTGGCTAAGAATAGGATTACAATAACGAAACCGTCATTGAATGCGCGTCCTGCGGCACCTGTAAACGTCCATGCTGAAAATTGTGTCATGAAGGCAGTTGCACCAACCATCCACCACAACATTTTGCCGCCCCCTCTGAAGTAATCACTTGTAGAGGTGGTGAACTTACGGAACATCCAACCAATCGCGATTAAAAAGAAGAAGTAGGCGAGAACAACAAAAGTATCAATAGTCATCTTTTCAGCCTTTTAAATATCATAATTAACTGGGCTTAGATTAACGCGTCCCAAGGTTTATTTGTACTACAATATGTCTTTAGTATGATCTAGGTCGCATTGATTTTTCGGCCTCTAACACGTGGTCATATAAGTATTTGTTTTAATTGAATTTAAATGTGAGTGTATTTTGTTTGAGATCTAAAATAAATTGAGGGTTAAATGTTTATATGTATTACAATATAAACAAAAGCGCTTACTTTGCCGTATCTATAAGATTTTAATTATAACCGTAACAAATGTGCTACAGATTGGTGTGTTGTGCGACGACATTCACGTTAATTTGGAACCCTATACTGAAAATTTTTGTATTGAGATTTCAAGTGTAGCTCATTGTTTTCACTTCGCTATTTTCTGTTTATCTGCGGCCATGAAGCCTTTCTATGCTATTTATTCATCATAGAGGTGCGTATTTGGAATTTTTGTCACTGAGTGGGCGTTAAACTGGACGACGGGACACATTTTGCGGCTCACTTTGTCTATTGTGGTCTTCAATGCATGCCATGAGAGATGCTTGATGACGTATCGAAAAGGACCATTGCTGGGTAAGGGGCTGGATAAGAAACTGGATAGGCGATAGGGGGCACCAGTAACGCTTCGCTAGATGCATACTGACGTAGATTGAAAGCCTTACATTACTCGTTCTTGCCTGTCTTAGTCACGGATCTTTACGAGCCCATAGGGAGAAAGGCGATAGGGTATAGGGGAAACAGAACGTTGATTGAGCGTGTTTACGGTTAGTCAGCGCAATAAACGCCAGATAACAAAAAGCCCCACCGAGGTGAGGCTTCATCACTCAATCTAAAATAGATTAAGCGTTAACGTGATCAACTGCGTCACGAACCAGCTTGCCTAGTTCGTCCCACTTACCTTCGTCGATAAGGTTAGTTGGAACCATCCAAGTACCGCCACATGCAAGTACAGAAGGGATCGATAGGTATTCATCAACATTCTTCAAGCTTACGCCACCAGTAGGCATAAATTTAACAGGGTAAACCGCTGTTAGTGCTTTAAGCATACCAGTGCCGCCAGAAGGCTCAGCAGGGAAGAACTTCAACGTGCGAAGGCCCATTTCCATTGCTTGCTCAACTAGGCTTGGGTTGTTAACACCCGGTACGATTGCAACACCCTTATCGATACAGTATTGAACAGTGCGCGGGTTGAAACCTGGGCTTACGATGAAATCAACGCCAGCTTCGATAGATGCGTCAACTTGCTCGTTAGTCAGTACAGTACCTGAACCAATTAGCATGTCTGGGAATTCTTTACGCATGATGCGAATCGCTTCGATTGCACATTCTGTACGTAGCGTGATTTCTGCACATGGCATGCCGTTTTCAACAAGTGCTTTACCTAGAGGGATAGCGTCTTCAGCACGGTTGATAGCGATTACAGGAATTACTTTTAGGTTTGCTAGTTGTTCATTTAATGTCGTCATGAATTCTTTCTCACGTTAAATGTGGGCTTGCTTTCAACTAAGCAAACCCTTGATTAATAGTTAAAGTTCGTAATTATAGAGACAGATCAGGCGTCGCTTCTAGAGGAATGATAGCACCTGGATGCTGAATCACAGTCCCTGCCACAATGTGACCTGCTAACGCTGCATCACGTGCATTGCCACCGCTTAAGCGCTTAGCTAGGAAGCCCGCGCTGAACGAATCGCCAGCCGCTGTTGTATCAACAATGTTGTCTACTGGATTTGGAGCAACGTACTGTGCGCTTTGGCTCTCAACTACTAGGCAGTCTTTAGCACCACGTTTAATGATGATCTCTTTCACACCAGATTCAGACGTACGTGCAATACACTGTTCAATGCTTTCGTCGCCGTACAACTCTTGCTCGTCATCGAACGTCAGTAGAGCCGTGTCTGTGTACTTAAGCATCTTCAAGTACCAAGAAATCGCTTCTTGTTGGCTTTCCCAAAGTTTTGGACGGAAGTTATTATCGAAGAATACTTGGCCGCCTTGAGCTTTAAATTTGTCTAAGAAGTTGAATAGCTGCGTGCGTCCATTCTCTGTCAAGATAGCAAGCGTAATACCACTTAGGTAAACCGCATCAAAAGAGAATAACTTATCAAGTAGAGCAGGTGTGTCTTCCTGGTCAAACATGAACTTTGCTGCAGCATCATTACGCCAGTAGTGGAAACTGCGTTCACCAGTTTCATCGGTCTCGATGTAGTAAAGCCCTGGTTGTTTGTGATCAAGCTGAGCAATTAAGCTAGTGTCGATACCTTCCGCTTGCCACTTTTCTAACATGTCGGTACTGAATGGGTCAGTGCCTAGCGCTGTTACGTAGCTCGTGTTGATATCTTGCTCTTTTGTTAAGCGAGACAAGTAAAGTGCAGTATTTAGTGTATCGCCACCGAAACTTTGCTTAAGCCCGTCTTGTTTCTTTTGTAGCTCAACCATGCACTCGCCAATGACCGCGATGTTTAATGATTTCATATGCTTACCTTAGCAACTGAGGTTGCGCTGTTTATTATTTTAGGAAATCTTCACGCGCAGGGTTGAAGATATCAAGAAGGATGCTGTCTTGCTCTAGTGCAACTGCACCGTGCATCATGTGTTTACGAGCGAAGTAAGCATCGCCTTCTTTAAGGACTTTCTTTTCGCCTTCAATCTCAGCTTCGAAGCTGCCACGAACTACGTAACCGATTTGGTCATGGATTTCGTGAGTATGAGGGTGGCCAATCGCGCCCTTATCAAAACATAGGTGTACTGCCATTAGATCGTCAGTGTAAGCAACGATTTTACGCTTAATGCCGCCACCAAGTTCTTCCCATGGGTTTTCATCTAGGATAAAGAAAGAGTTCATTGTGTATCTCCTAATCTGTTTAAATCTTTTAAGTGTTACTTAACTTGCATCCATCATAAGGGAATGAGCCTAATTGTAATACAATATATCTAAATTTGTGTGATATTGATCAAGCGATACTTTATATAGCGTAAATAAATCAACAACTTAATAAATGGCTAATATTTACCATTAGCCAGCTACATCAATGACTTATGGCTAATTATGTGACTCTACTCATCATTTAGCGACGAATAGGTATAATTAAAGCTCATATTGTATTACTTTATATGGAGTTTGAAAATTTAATCAAAGTTTAAGCAGATAAACTCTTTATTGAGGGTGACAAAGAATATGACGACTAAACCAGTATTGTTGACTGAAGCAGAAATCGAGCAGCTTCATCTTGAAGTGGGCCGTTCTAGCTTAATGGGCAAAACCATTGCAGCGAACGCGAAAGATCTAGAAGCATTCATGCGTTTACCTATTGATGTCCCAGGTCATGGTGAAGCTGGGGGTTACGAACATAACCGCCATAAGCAAAATTACACGTACATGAATCTAGCTGGTCGCATGTTCTTGATCACTAAAGAGCAAAAGTACGCTGACTTTGTTACTGAATTACTAGAAGAGTACGCAGACAAATATCTAACGTTTGATTACCACGTACAGAAAAACACCAACCCTACAGGTCGTTTGTTCCACCAAATCCTGAACGAACACTGTTGGTTAATGTTCTCAAGCTTAGCTTACTCTTGTGTTGCTTCAACACTGACACAAGAGCAGCGTGACAACATTGAGTCTCGCATTTTTGAACCCATGCTAGAAATGTTCACGGTTAAATACGCACACGACTTCGACCGTATTCACAATCACGGTATTTGGGCTGTAGCCGCTGTGGGTATTTGTGGTCTTGCTTTAGGCAAACGTGAATACCTAGAAATGTCAGTGTACGGCATTGACCGTAATGATACTGGCGGTTTCCTAGCGCAAGTTTCTCAGCTGTTTGCACCTTCTGGCTACTACATGGAAGGTCCTTACTACCACCGTTACGCGATTCGTCCAACGTGTGTGTTTGCTGAAGTGATTCACCGTCATATGCCTGAAGTTGATATCTACAACTACAAAGGCGGCGTGATTGGTAACACAGTACAAGCCATGCTTGCGACGGCTTACCCGAACGGTGAGTTCCCAGCTCTGAATGATGCTTCTCGTACCATGGGTATCACTGACATGGGTGTTCAGGTTGCGGTAAGTGTTTACAGCAAGCATTACTCTTCTGAAAACGGCGTAGACCAAAACATTCTGGGTATGGCGAAGATTCAAGACGCAGTATGGATGCACCCATGTGGTCTTGAGCTATCTAAAGCCTACGAAGCCGCTTCTGCGGAGAAAGAAATCGGCATGCCTTTCTGGCCTAGTGTTGAATTGAATGAAGGCCCTCAAGGTCACAACGGCGCGCAAGGCTTTATCCGCATGCAGGATAAGAAAGGCGACGTTTCTCAGTTAGTGATGAACTACGGCCAACACGGCATGGGTCACGGTAACTTTGATACGCTGGGTATTTCTTTCTTCAACCGTGGTCAAGAAGTACTGCGTGAATACGGCTTCTGTCGTTGGGTGAACGTTGAGCCTAAATTCGGCGGCCGTTACCTAGACGAAAACAAATCTTACGCTCGTCAAACAATTGCACATAACGCAGTAACGATTGATGAAAAATGTCAGAACAACTTTGACGTTGAACGTGCAGATGCAGTACACGGCTTGCCACACTTCTTCAAAGTAGAAGACGAGCAAATCAATGGCATGAGCGCATTTGCTAACGATCATTACGAAGGTTTTGACATGCAACGCAGCGTGTTCATGCTAAACCTTGAAGAATTAGAATCTCCGCTACTATTAGATCTTTACCGTTTAGATTCTGAGAAAGGCGGTGAAGGTGAGCATCAGTACGACTACTCACACCAATATCAAGGTCAGATTGTTCGCACTAGCTTTGAATACCAAGCAAACAAAGAGCTGAACACGCTAGGTGAAGACTTCGGTTACCAACACCTATGGAACGTGGCAAGCGGTGAAGTGAAGGGCACAGCACTGGTAAGCTGGCTACAGAACAACACCTACTACACGTGGCTAGGTGCAACGTCTAACGACAATGCTGAAGTTATCTTTACTCGCACTGGCGCTAACGACCCAAGCTTCAACTTACGTTCTGAGCCTGCGTTCATTCTACGCAGCAAAGGTGAAACAACACTGTTCGCTTCTGTTCTTGAAACGCACGGTTACTTCAACGAAGAGTTCGAGCAATCAGTCAATGCTCGCGGCGTTGTGAAAGACATCAAGGTTGTCGCGCATACAAATGTAGGTTCAGTCGTCGAAATCAGCACAGAAAAATCAAATGTGACCGTGATGATCAGCAACCAACTTGGTGCGACTGACAACACTGAACACAAGGTAGAACTGAACGGCAAAGTATACAGCTGGAAAGGCTTCTACTCAGTAGAGACAACTTTAAACCCAGAATTAGCAAGCAGAGCAGAGCAGGGGAAATAATAATGAGCTATCAACCACTTTTACTTAACTTTGATGAAGCAGCAGAGCTTCGTAAAGAACTTGGCAAGGATAGCCTTTTAGGTAACGCACTGACTCGTGACATTAAACAAACTGACGCGTACATGGCAGAAGTTGGCATCGAAGTACCAGGTCACGGTGAAGGTGGCGGTTACGAGCACAATCGTCACAAGCAAAACTACATCCATATGGATCTAGCGGGTCGTTTGTTCCTGATCACAGAGGAAACAAAGTACCGTGATTACATCGTTGATATGCTAACTGCGTACGCGACGGTATACCCAACATTGGAAAGCAACGTAAGCCGTGACACTAACCCTCCGGGTAAGCTGTTCCACCAAACGTTGAACGAGAACATGTGGATGCTTTACGCTTCTTGTGCGTACAGCTGCATTTACCACACTATCTCTGAAGAGCAGAAGCGTCTTATCGAAGACGATCTTCTGAAGCAAATGATCGAAATGTTCGTTGTTACTTACGCACACGACTTCGATATCGTACACAACCACGGCTTATGGGCTGTGGCAGCGGTAGGTATCTGTGGTTACGCAATCAACGATCAAGAGTCTGTAGACAAAGCGCTTTACGGCCTGAAACTAGACAAAGTAAGCGGCGGTTTCTTAGCACAACTTGACCAACTGTTTTCGCCAGACGGCTACTACATGGAAGGTCCTTACTACCACCGTTTCTCGCTACGTCCAATCTACCTGTTCGCAGAAGCAATTGAACGTCGTCAGCCTGAAGTTGGTATCTATGAATTCAACGACTCAGTGATCAAGACAACGTCGTACTCTGTATTCAAAACAGCATTCCCAGACGGTACATTGCCAGCTCTGAACGATTCATCGAAGACAATCTCTATCAACGATGAAGGCGTTATCATGGCAACGTCTGTGTGTTACCACCGTTACGAGCAGACTGAAACTCTGCTTGGCATGGCTGATCACCAACAAAACGTTTGGGTTCATGCTTCGGGTAAAACACTGTCTGACGCGGTTGATGCAGCAGCCGACATCAAAGCATTTAACTGGGGTAGCCTGTTTGTAACGGACGGCCCTGAAGGCGAAAAAGGCGGCGTAAGCATCCTTCGTCACCGTGATGTGCAAGACGACGACACAATGGCGTTGATCTGGTTTGGTCAGCACGGTTCAGACCACCAGTACCATTCTGCGCTAGACCATGGTCACTACGATGGCTTGCACCTAAGCGTATTCAACCGTGGCCACGAAGTGCTGCACGATTACGGCTTCGGTCGTTGGGTAAACGTTGAGCCTAAGTTTGGCGGTCGTTACATCCCGGAGAACAAGTCTTACTGTAAGCAGACGGTTGCTCACAACACAGTAACGGTTGATCAGAAAACGCAGAACAACTTCAACACAGCATTGGCTGAGTCTAAGTTTGGTCAGAAGCACTTCTTCGTAGCAGACGACCAGTCGCTACAAGGTATGAGCGGCACAATTTCTGAGTACTACACTGGCGTAGACATGCAACGCAGCGTGATTCTTGCTGAACTACCTGAGTTCGAAAAACCGCTAGTAATTGATGTGTACCGCATCGAAGCTGACGCTGAGCACCAGTACGACTTACCAGTTCACCACTCGGGTCAAATCATTCGCACTGACTTCGATTACAACATGGAAACAACGCTTAAGCCATTAGGTGAAGACAACGGTTACCAACATTTATGGAACGTTGCTTCAGGCAAAGTGAACGAAGAAGGTTCTCTAGTAAGCTGGCTACATGACAGCAGCTACTACAGCCTAGTAACCAGCGCGAATGCGGGCAGCGAAGTGATTTTTGCTCGCACTGGTGCTAACGATCCAGACTTCAACCTTAAGAGTGAGCCTGCGTTCATCTTACGTCAGTCTGGTCAAAACCACGTGTTTGCTTCTGTACTAGAAACGCATGGTTACTTTAACGAGTCTATCGAAGCCTCTGTAGGCGCTCGTGGTCTAGTTAAATCAGTATCTGTTGTGGGCCATAACAGTGTCGGGACTGTTGTTCGCATTCAGACTACTTCTGGCAACACTTACCACTACGGTATCTCAAACCAAGCTGAAGACACGCAGCAAGCAACTCACACTGTTGAGTTCGCGGGTGAGACATACTCGTGGGAAGGATCATTTGCTCAACTGTAAATGATTAACATACATGCCGTTTAACGATGGCATGTATTGATGTGGTGCTTTGCGGGAACGAAGCATCACATTGAATTCAGTCGTGATTGCAAAATCGTTCGTTGATACCAACAACGACTGAATACATCGGGAATAAGTCAAACCGAGTAACTCATTGCGAGTTGCTCGGTTTTTTTATGCGTGTAGGAAACAGAATAGAACGTTTCAACAAACGAAAAGCCTACTCAGTGAGTAGGCTTTGATCTTATTGACTAGGGCGTGTTGACTTTTCGCGGTTAAATTTTGTTCGAGATAAAAGCGTTTTAATCGAGGCGAGGGGGAAGTCGCCTAGTCATTCTAAGCAAATCCCCCTCAACAAAGAGTAAAACGCTTTTAGCCGAACCCTTCGGGCAGCGTTTGCTGG
>NZ_JBFSVE010000070.1:0-24639 GCF_041467715.1 Vibrio sp. 10N.247.311.14 | reverse complement strand
CTTTGAAAAACAATATGTCGCTTAATGCGGTGTCCAGTCTAACTGGAGCAGATCAGTTTTGAACTAGCCGCACTGTCTGGTGAGCTGGCTAAAGCAGTTGCTAACAATGCTTCTCACACCGTAAAAGTGGCGGGCGCGATTCCACCGCCATTTGGCAGCTACCGACCAGACTTATTTAAGGTAGAAGAGGCAGCGCCAATCATTCAAACGCTTTACGATGCCCAGGATCCAAACATCGATCTTTGGATAGCGGAAACCATCTGCAGCCTGCAAGAGTTCGAATCCATTCATGCGGTACTTAAACAGTCCGATAAGCCTTGTTACTACGCATTCAGTTTGGAAGATACCAAGGGCGATTCTGCCAATATTCGTTCTGGCGAGAGCGTAACAGACGCCATCAAACTTGCCTGCCAATCAAACGCGACAGGCATTATGTTTAACTGTTCAGTGCCTGAAGTGATGGATCAAGCCATTATCGATGCCAAGAAAGTGATCGATGAGCTAGGCAGTGATTTAGAAGTTGGTGTCTATGCCAACAATTTTGCGCCTATCAGCAACGAACATGAAGCGAATGATATGTTTCAGGAGATGCGTGAACTGGATGGCCAAGGTTACTTAGCTTACGCAAAACGCTGGCACGCTCTTGGCGCGAATATTATCGGTGGCTGTTGTGGCATCGGGCCAAAACACATTCAAGCCCTAGCCGATTGGAAATGCTCCCTACAGAGCTAATCCTGAGCTTCAACTAGAATAAAATAAATAGAGAACAGGTTGAGAAATCTGTTCTCTATTTGTATGTGGCGTCTCTGAGTACACTGATACAAAACAACGATTTGGAGCAACTGATGAGCGACACGCAACGAAAAATTAAATGGGGCATCGCAGGGCTAGGCAATATCGCCAATCGATTCGCAACCGCAGTCACAGAGCACTCTCTGCATGGTGAGCTTGATGCGGTTGCCGCCAGAGATCACTCACGCGCAGCCACGTTCGCCAACAAGTTTGCTTGCGACAAGGCTTATGGTTCTTACGAAGAGATGGCGAATGACCCAAGTGTCGAAGCGGTTTACATCGCTACGGTTCACCCATACCACCAGCCACTTGCTGAACTGTTTCTGAAGAATAACAAGCACGTATTGGTCGAGAAGCCGGCTTTTACCAACCTTGGTGACTGGCTTGAGATGAAAGCCCTCGCCAAGCAAAATGGCGTGATGCTGTTAGAAGCAATGAAAACCGTGGTGTTTCCCGCATATCGTGAGCTCCAATCATTCTTGGTCGATAACAACATTCAGATAGATTCAATCGAAGCCAGCTTTGGTAACCATCATGACTATGAGCCCGATTTGTTTATCTTCAATCCGGATTTGTCAGGCGGAGCAACACTCGATGTTGGGGTCTATGGGCTTTGGTTCTTTTACGATCTGTGCCGAACGCTGGGTGTAAACCCTTCAAAACCTCAGGTAGAGATGTCGTGTCTTTATGAGGGAGCGAATGTTGATACCAATGCATGCTTTACATTCTCTGGTGATATAAGCGGTAAGATATCGGCATCAACAGTGCAAAACCTTCCCCGATCAGCACACTTGAGTGGACCTGAAACCAAAATCACCATTCACGAAAAATGGTGGAATCCGGCCTTTATTGAGATTGAACATCAAGGCCAAAAGTCGACCATTAACTACCGAGTGATAGGGAATGGATTCGAGTTTGAAATCGACCATTTTTCAGATTTGGTGCTTCAAGGCAAAACTGAATCGAATATCCTGAGCTCAGAGATAACCTCTCGAGTTCTCGATACGATGGAAAACGCACTGATTGATTCTGGCTATTCACATTTAACTCAACCTCGTCGTTAGGAAAAGCAAATTGGGCAACCTTAAGCGTAAGCTTGAACTGTATGAAAAGATATTTCAGGCTTTTGGGCCTGGAGTATCACACTGTCAGGTCAACCAACTGGCCACACTGCTGCACGTGAGTGAACGTCACGTTCAGACCTTACTCAAAGCGATGACAGCACAAGGCTGGATTGAGTGGCAAGCTAGCTCAGGCCGCAGCAAGAAGGCACAACTCACGTGTCTGGTTGAACCCATTGAGGCGTGTTACCAATACGCACAAACCCAAGCTGACGCAGGCAACATAGAACAGGTGTTTAGCACCTTGAGCTTCAACGGCCGCAATGCTGGCACTGAGTTGCAAGCCTTTCTAAGCAATACCAATCCGTCGACGCAGAATATCGCGTACATCCCGTTTCACCGAGAACTCGAAGCGCTTCACCCTCAACGCGTGCTTAGACGCACCGAACGTTTCTTAGTTATGCAAGTTTGCCAACGCCTAACCTCCGTTAAGCACGGCAAACTCAGCGGCGATCTGGCTTATCATTGGCAGGCTCATCAAGATGCAACACAGTGGCACTTTCAGATTCGTAATGGTGTTCACTTTCATAACGGTCGAACACTCGAACCTCAAGACATAGCGCGCAGCCTAAACTCGCTCTGCCAAAGCAAAATATGGCGTCGCTGTTATCAGCATATTGATGAGGTCTCTGTCTTGGCAGGCAATGTGGTTGTCGTGAAATTGAATCAACCTGATTGGCATTTACCGCGCCTACTTGCTAGGGCTGAAGCCTCCGTATTCGATCACTCATCACCGACTGATAGGCTGATTGGATCTGGCGCGTTCTCATTAGACATCTTCTCAAGCAAGATGTTGAGATTGAGCCGCAATAGCGCCTATTCACACAGCACGCCGATTCTGAATCGAGTCGAGTTGTGGGTCTATCCTGAATGGGCACAGAGCAAAGCCTGCGCTCAAAATCAGGTGTGCGTGAAACTGCCCGAGAAAACGACCAGCGTGCGTGGCGATGACCATTCTTCCCAACCAGATTTCGGCTCAACCTTCTTTAAGATTCAAAGCCCGATGTTGTCTTCAACCGTTCGTGAGTTCACCGTTGAAGACACCTCTGAATGCCAAGCCCTTTTCGATCAGTTGTCAGTGTCTGGCGACCACAAAACCAGCGTGGAATATGGGCACTACCTAACTCACTACCTAACTACCAAAGACGTCGCGCTGTGCAGTATTATTGATGAGAACGACACCTTCACTTCGTGGTTAAGCTTTTTCACTCGCTTCCCGTTTGAGGAATTAACTTTACCTTCTGAGATGCTAGAGACAATCGAACAAGGCTTAGCCTCAATAACAAACCAGCCCAACTTTGAGTTAGCAATGAATGCACTGTTGGTGCTTCGGCATTGGTTGCATGAATCTGGAGTTGTGGTTGAGCTCAAGCAAGAGGCGTTCAACTTAGAGGTTTCTGAAAAGATACACGGCGCACAAGTAAATGGTTTCGGTTGGTGCGAACTCGACAAGCTGTGGATTAGCCATTTGTAAGCGTATTTCGTAGCTGAATGTATTTCACAACCTAGCCCAACCAAGCTGCAACCAATCATTATGTTCAGTCACAGCGTAGGTCGAATAGGCTAAGGGTTAGCTCACTAGCGATAATTCAGACTCTTTATAGATACGGTTAGCCACTTTGTATGCAGCCGGAGACATCAGTGTCTCTTTGCATCTGCGCTTAAATTGCTCGACTTCAATCGTTTGTTCTTCCAGTAAATAGCACAGCTCACTCAAGTAGTTAGCTTCAAACACAGCTTGACCAAGTGGCGTGCATTCGTATCGGCTCGACTCTTGGTAGCCAATCGCGGTCAACACTGATTCTGGCAGTTCCCAGAACTTAGCAATGGTGTAAGTCAGGCGAATGGAGTAGCTGTTCATCAGGCGCTTCAATGCTAACGAGTTAGGTGGAACAGAAGGATCAACATGCTTGAAGGCTTCTACCATCATCTGGAAAATGATCATCTTGCCTAAGTTGCGAATTAACCCAACAAAATACGCCGCTGCTTGCTCTTCTTGAGATGAAGAGTCTTTCATCAACTCCTTAGAAAACGACGCGGTTTGAACACTGTGATTCCAAATTTTCTCACCGAAGTGACGCCAGTAAATATTGTTCCCCGGCGTGAAGTTCTTCATGTAGCTATTCACCACCCCTTCAACGAGCCCTTGAGAACCCATATTTAAGAATGCTGTTTTTAGGTCGGTAACCTGTTTTTCATTGCGTTTGTAAAAGGCGCTATTTGCCAGTTTAATCACATCGGCAGCCATACTCGGCTCGCGCTCAATCACTCTTAACAGAGTATCGACATCAAACTCATCGCTCTGTAATTCGCCCATTAACGTGGTCACAGAGGCTGGCATCACTGGAAGTTCATTAAGCAAGGCTTTTGGAGAGCGAATCAAGCGTTCGATTTGGCAAGCGACAAAATCACTAAATGGGTCTGACTCCGTTCGAAGGCGAGACTCTCCAAACAAATAATCAAGGAACTCACCATCGTGAAGGCTAAGCGTCTTATCGACGATTAATGATGATGGCTGAGCGGACGACGGCGGAACAAAGATTGAAGACTGAACAGAATCAGTAGCAACGGTTTGTTGTTGCTCTTGTTGGGCAGGCTCTGCAGAGGGTTTGTTTTTTGAATAAACAAAAGGTGAGAATAGTGCCTGCAATACCCTTTTAAACATCAATACGGCTCCTAGATGATTATCAAACAGTTCGGGATATATAGGCGGTGATTATCGCACAGGCAACTCATAAACCATACAGTGATAAATGAATCATTAACCTTTCAGCTGTATAGGATCTGTTACTCAACGGGTTGCAAGACTGAGCCCGCCAGCATTCGCCAGAAACAAAAAAGCGAGCACATGATACTGGCTCGCTCTTACATAGATTAGATGCGTGACACCGTCTAAAGTTAACTCTGAGCGACTTTCAACACGATCTTACCAACGTGTTTTTTCTTTAAGAACTCATCTTGCGCTTTATGGATATCGGCTAGCGGATAAGACTCTGCAACGATGGCGCCAATCTGCTGTTTCTCGATACGATTAACCAAGTTTTGGAATACTTGCGGTTCTAAAACCGTGCAACCAAAAAAGCTGAGGTCTTTGAGATACAAAGTTCGCACATCAAGCTCAACCATAGCGCCACCAATTGCGCCAGATACGGCATAGCGACCATGTGGTTTCAGCACTTCAAGGAATTCCGGCCATTTGTCACCGGCGACTAAGTCGATAACCACATTCACACTGCTTTCGCCTAGCGCTTTAACCAAATCCGCATCACGGGCAATCACTTCATCAGCGCCAAGTTCAAGTAACTGTTGGTTCTTGCTTGGGCTGGTAATCGCAATCACATACGCGCCGCGAGCTTTTGCTAGCTGAATAGCCGCAGAGCCCACACCGCCCGATGCACCTGAGATAAGCACGCGATCACCTTCAGCCACATTGGCACGAGTTAGCATGTTCTCTGCGGTCGAATAAGAGCATGGGAAAGACGCTAGCTCAACATCCGACATAGAACTGTTCACCGCGTAAGCATGCTTAGCTGCTACTTTGGTGTATTCAGCGAAACCACCATCGCATTCAGATCCGAAATACCATGGTTGTGGTAGATCTTGTCCATAAACCTCGGTCAAACAAGGCTCAATCAGAACACGCTCACCAATACGGTCAGCAGAGACTTCATTGCCGACTGCCACGATGAAGCCGCACACGTCAGCACCTTGGATACGAGGGAATTTCAACGCTTCACCCGACCAACTTGCGTCGTCTGAATCGTCGCTTTTAGAATACCAACCGATTCGTGTGTTGATGTCGGTGTTGTTCACGCCTGCTGCCATGACTTTGATCAGCACTTCATTAGGCTCAATTTGTGGAACAGCAATATCTTCACGGTAACCCAGCATCTCTGCACCACCGTGCCCTAACATCTCTGCGCCTTTCATTGTTTTCGGTAGTTCGAATTTCATCGTGTTTCCTCGAGTAATTTTGTCACCATATTCTGCGCCGATGCCACTGCTTCTTCGCCTAAGACTGGCCACGCGCTTGATACGCCTTCATGAAGTAAAAACAGCGGTGTCGCGAGATCCTCTCGCAGGCTCTGCTGGCCTATTAGCAAACGAACTTGTTCTTTATGCTGTGTAACCGCTTGGCTGATAAGCTCATTATCGGGAAACGCAGCCATCGCATTCATCGACATGCACCCATGTGGCGCATACTCTTCTAACCATTGTTGGAGCTTGTTGAAGATATGAGTAACCGATGCGAGCCCCTTTTCAGGCGACGTTTCCAACAAGAAATCTAAGTAGCGTTGGTGTCGATATTCCAAGGCACCAACGATCATCGCTTCTTTTGAAGGGAAATGTTTATACAAGGTTCTTAGGCTTACATCGCACGCCGTTTTCAGCTGTGCAACGCTCGGCTCAGCAAAACCTTGCTGGCTAAATGCCACCTCTAAGCTTGCTGCAATCTGTTCTCTCAACATAGTGCTCTCTCAATACCCGACAAAGGGTAGAATGATTGTTCTACCTACAGAGTAGAACGATCACTCTACCCCTGTCAATATCCAAATTTACAAACCAAGAAATGATAAATTCCGCGCCAAACAGGACACGGAATTTATCAATACAGATGAGAGACTTAGCGTTTAAGCTGGAGTCGACTGCGTATCGTCACCAGAACAGATAACGCGCCACAAAGTACCAACACTACACCTAGATCTTGGAGCATTCCCGCTAAAGCGAGCCCTGAGCCGATCAAGGTGTAATACATCAAACCAAACAGTGCGCCTGCACTTCCTGCTTGAGATTGGTAACGTACCAACGCTCGGCTCAATACATTGGGAATCGCAATGCCAAACGCCATAACCACCAACATCATTGGAAGCAAGAACCAGATCGTGTGTTGTGAAAAATACACACACACCGCACCTAATGTTTGAAGCCCTGCTGCGATACCAATCAGAGACATTGAAGACACTTGTCTCTTCAACAATGTCTTGTTCACCAAGCTTCCCAACAGAGTCCCGAACCCAAGCACAATGCCGCTGTAGCCAAACTGCTCAACGCTAAATCCAAGTTGAATGAAGGCAAATGAACCCAATTGATAATAGGAAAACAGTGCAATATTGAACGACGCGACCAGCAACGCAGACATCCATATATCGCTATCTTTGACCATGTGAATACTGAGTGACTTTAACTGCAATGGCTGCTTAGATTGTTGCGTTTCAGGCAATGACCATAGGCTATGTGCCAACAGCACTAACACCATAATAAACAGGGCAATAAACACATATTGATGCCCGCCCGCTTGGCTTAATTGACCGCCAAGAAGCAGCCCGATGATTGGGCTAATCGACAGCCCCATCCCCATGTAACCAAACACCTTGGCCAGTTCAGCGCCGCTAAAGGCATCTCGCAACATGGTTTGTGTCACAACCGAGCCAACCGCAAGCCCGAAAGCGCCCATGGCTCGGGCTATCATCAACCAAACAAAGCTATTGGTTTGCATAGCAATGAGTGCTGAACAAGCGAATAACCCCATGCCCAATAACATGGTTGGTCGGCGACCCCACTTGTCAGCTAACACGCCCCATACCACCACACCCACCGCAAATGCAGAGAAGTAAATCGATAGGGTTTGAGCAGCTTGTGTGTAACTGACATCAAAGGATTTCGATATTGAATCCAGAGTCGGGCTATAGATGGTTTCTGCGATTTGAGGGAACATCAGCAATAGCACCATTTGCCATAAAGAAGGTTTTGTTTTCATCATTTTTCCAAGACCAGTGAACTTGACGAGGAGTCTAGGGGAAACTAACCTTGGCTCGTTAACAACATTAAAACCAAAAACAACAAGATTAGGACAAATGGCATTAATCAGCGAAACCATTGAGTTTGATGCAGACAGCTTACCTGCGCCCGTAATAGGGATTGCGGCAGAGCTAGGTCAGCATGACTCAGGAATACATCACCACGTAAAAGGACAGTTGCTGTATGCTCCGCAGGGTTGCATCACCTTGACCTTAGAAAACGCCATTTGCATTTTGCCGCCGACTAAAGCCGTGTGGATCCCGCCTTATACCAAACATCGCGCGCAGATGACCAATGTGGTTGCTTATCGGTCGCTCTATTTTGATAGCAGTATTTACACCTGCCCAGAAGCGATTGAAATTGTGGAAGTGAATGAGCTTTTAAAAGCCCTGATCAATAAGATGGCTTTCTGGGATTGGGACGTTGCCCGCGAGCAAACCACCAATACCGCCAACCTATTCTGGGAAGAGTTTTACAGTGCTAACCAACACTCGTTTATCTTGCCACTACCGACAGATCGCCGCTTTAAAAGCTTTTGCAAACAAGTCCGAACCGCTTCCTTTCTTGCCCCAGCCCTCTCGACATTAGCGAACTCGGTTGGCGCAAGCACCAAAACGATTACTCGATTATTCAAAGCCGAAACAGGCATGACTTACCAAGAGTGGCGACAGCAATGGCGCTTGTTTAAAGCGATTGAACTGCTCTCAGAAAACCGACAAGTCGTTGATGTGGCTCATCTGCTAGAGTTCTCATCCAACAGTGCGTTTATCGCTTTTTTCAAACAGCAAACTGGACAAACCCCGTTGGCCTTTACCAAGTTAGGGGCGTGATTGTTGTTATCCAAACTCTGAAGTTTTACTGAGCTCAGATACAAAAAAACCAGAACATGAGTTCTGGTTTTTAGAAGTATTTTAAAGCTAGATGCCGTCGTTACTTGGTATAGAAAGCGCGTTTCAATGCCATCTCTAAACCGCGAACTTCAGCTAAGCCTTTCAATCGACCAATTGCCGAATAACCTGGGTTAGTGGTTTTCTTCAGGTCATCCAACATCTGATGACCGTGATCCGGGCGCATTGGAATCAAGCGGTGGTCGCCTACTTCTGCACGGCGATTTTCTTCATCCAAAATGGCCATTACAACGTTGTACATATCCACATCACCATCTAGGTGCGCTGCTTCGTGGAATGTCATAGGGTTGCTCTCTTCACGCTTAGTTGAACGCAGGTGCGTAAAGTAAATTCGGTCACCGTGCTTTTTGATCATATTAACCAGATCATTGTCACCACGAACACCGTATGAACCCGTACACATCGTCAAGCCATTCATTTTGCTCGGTACATGTTCGGTCAACCAATCAATGTCTTCGATCGTTGAAACGATGCGAGGCAAGCCTAGAATTGGACGCGGTGGATCGTCTGGGTGAACCGCCATCTTCAAACCATTCGCATCACAGATAGGCATCAGCTCAGCGAGGAAGTAAGACATGTGCCCACGTAGCTTGTCTTTGTCAATTCCCGCATAGCGATCTAGCTGTGCTTGAAACGCTTCTAGTGTGTAACCTTCTTCAGCGCCTGGCAGGCCAGCGATGATGTTATTGGTCAGTTGCTGAATTTGCTCAGGCGTCATGTTGTTGAAGTAATCCAACGCTTGCGCTTGCTCTGACTCTGAATAGTCCGATTCTGCACCCGGGCGCTTCAAGATATGCAGCTCAAATGCCGCAAACGCGATTTGGTCAAAGCGCAGTGCGCGAGAGCCATCAGGCATTTCAAATTCTAAATCGGTACGCGTCCAGTCCAACACGGGCATGAAGTTATAACAAACCGTATCGATGCCACACTCAGCAAGGTTAGACAGAGTTTGCTTATAGTTATCAATCCACTGCTGGTAGTTGCCAGTTTGAGTTTTGATCTCTTCGTGCACAGGCACGCTTTCTACAACCGACCACGTTAAGCCTTTCTCTTCGATAATGGCTTTGCGTTTCAGGATTTCTTCTTTTGTCCAAACTTCACCATTTGGAATATGGTGCAGTGCATTCACAATACCAGTTGCGCCCGCTTGACGAATGTCATCTAGCGAAACTTGATCATTAGGGCCGTACCAACGCCACGTTTGTTCCATGAGACTTACCTTTCTTTAAGACGCACTTAGCCGGCTCGAATTAATCAAGCTAAATGCAATAACGACTTCTTAATGGCAGTAATGATAATTACTGCCCGAGATAGCACCGGTCTACGCCGGTCTAAAGACGATTACCTATTAATAACCTAGTGAATGAATCAGCTTCCAAAAAGAGTTTTGTCGCAGAGTTCAACGTTAGCTTTCAGGACTAACTTTCCGTGCTAAGTAGCACCACTGGGTTAGAACTAAATAAGTAACCATCAAAGTTTGGGTCATCAATGTCTGACAGCGCTAACAAACGCTGCTTAACATTCTCAAGGTGTTGCCACATTGCGTTCTTAGCAGCGACAGGGTCTTTGCGCTGTAAGGCGGCGAGGATACGAGCATGATCATCTAACCATTCTTCACGGTAATCTTGACCACTGATGTGAGAGTGGAGTTTATTCCACATTGGACTCTTTTCGCGTCGATCCCAGGATTGTTTCAACATATCTACCAGCACAGAGTTTTGAGTAGCCTCTGCAATACACATGTGAAATCTTTCATCTCCGCTGCAATCGGTGGTACCGCTTGCAAGCTCTTCGCGCTCGAGTTCGAGTGCAGAGCGCATCTTAATGATGTCGCCCGGAGTGACCTGAGTTGCCGCAAACTCCGCGATATTACTTTCCAGTAATTGACGAGCCTGCAGCATCTCGAATGGACCAGCGTCATCGCTGACCACATTCTCGCGAGAATGAGTTGGAATATTCAAGACATAAACACCCGACCCTTTTTTCACCTCAACTAAGTTTTCAAGCTCCAGCATGATGATCGCTTCACGCACCACAGTGCGGCTTACATCTAGACGATCAGCAATATCGCGTTCTGGAGGTAACCTATCTCCGACCTTATACAGGCCTTCAATCAGTTCTTTTCTTAGTACTAACCCTATCTCCTGATAAGGTCTTTTCGGTTCGAAAGGCATCATGATGATATTGTCACTTCTTTCCATTGTATTTCTCTCGCCATCATAATGACCAAATATAATTGGTCAACCTCTATATCCTAAAATGCAGTAACACCTTGTTTTTGTATTACTCTTTTTTCTATATTTGCTTGTTATTCAACAGCCTGAATACGGTCAATCAATGCGCTCAATTCTGGATCCGCTTTATCTAGCGCGTCGTACATAGGTTGAACCGCTAGTGCGAACGCAGCCTTGTCTGGTTCCACAAAAGTCACGCCCATTTTCTCGGCTTTAGCACGCTCTTTTGCTTCCGATTCAGCCCACAATTTTTTCATCAATTCAGATGAATCACTTGCCGCTTTCATTAGCGCATCTTGTTGTTCTGTAGTCAGTTTATCGTATGCCTTGGTTGAGATAACCAACACATCCGGAACCATCGTGTGCTCATCTAAGCTGAAGTATTTAGACACTTCGCTGTGACGGCTCAAGCTGAAAGAAGGAATGTTATTTTCAGCCGCATCCACGACACCTTGCTGTAGTGCTGTGTACAACTCACCGTAAGCGAGTGGCGTTGGGTTACCGCCTAACGCTTTCACCATCGCAATTGCTGATGGGCTTGGTTGAACACGAACTTTCAAACCTTTCAGGTCTTCTGGTGTGTTAATTGGTTTATTGGTATAGAAGCTACGCGCACCAGCATCGTAGTAAGTCACACCAATAAAGCCGCTATCACGAGAAGAGTTAAGAATGTCACGGCCTACTTCACCATCAGTCACACTGTAGTAGTGCGCTTGATCGCGGAATAAGTAAGGCATGTTGAATGATGAATAAGCAGGAGAAAAAGCTTCTAATTCAGCAGCATTGCTTTTCACCATATCTAAAGCGCCATTCTGCATCAGCTCCATAGATTCACGCTGTGTACCCAATTGAGCATCAGGGTAAATACGAATGCGTACCTCACCATCCGTCAATTCACGTACTTCTTTCGCCATAAATGTCATCGCTTCATGTACTGCATGGTCACGAGGGTGGTTATGGCTCAGTTTCAATGTTGTCGCTGCATAAGCAGAAGCTGTTGCTCCAAAAGTGAAAGCAGCACCGACAACAGCACTAATCAAAGTTTTACGCGTCATCATCATTCTTATTCTCCGTGGATTGGTTATCCAATGTGTAGGGTATTTATTGTTCTGGGCTCATATTGGCGATCAAAAAACCAACCGTCAAAGCTGAAATTAAAATTGATTGACCAATATCACAATAAAAACCCACAAATTGGTCAACCAAAATCATTTGTGAAGTTGCTCACGCCAACCAAAGAATGAATGGCTTATGATTCGACCAGATTTTTGAACATCACTCCCCCTACACAGAAACAATTTCTTACATTGGTAAACCAATTGTTATGAGATACGCAATTTTGTTGAAAGGAAATAAACATGAATAAATTGGTCAGTTACATAAATAGAGGGTTGGCCGCCTTTACAGTGTCTCTATCGTCTTTCTTAGTACTGTGTGTGATATGGCAGGTTTTATCCCGCTATGTTATTGGCAAACCAAGTACTGTTACCGACGAGCTCGCTCGTTACCTCTTTATGTGGGTAGCCCTGATTGGTGCTGCTTACACAACAGGTCTGAAACGCCACCTTGCCATCGACCTACTTACGATGAAGCTGACTGGCAAACGTAAATTAATCAACGAAATCATTATCCAAATAGCCATCGCTTCTTTCTCTTATATCGTTCTGGTACACGGTGGCAGCCAACTTGCAGCTAAAACACTTGCGATGGGACAACTGACTCCCGCTCTAGGTTTAGAAATGGGCTACATCTACTTCTGCTTACCGGTTAGTGGCGCTTTGATGATTTTTTACTCAGTCGTATTTACCTACGAACGCGTTAAACAATTAATGTCAGGTGACGATTTGATCACCGACTCACAACTTGATTGATAGAAGGATTTCACAATGGAATGGCAAGTAATACTGACATTATTCGGTAGTTTCGCTGTACTGCTTACAATCGGTGTACCGGTCTCTTTTGCGATTGGTTTATCGTCACTAGCAACCATCTTAATGAGCTTACCGCTTGAGCCTGCAATTGCTGTAGTTGCTCAACGTATGGCGGCAGGCCTTGATAACTTTGCACTATTAGCAATTCCGTTCTTCATTTTGGCGGGCAACATCATGAACCAAGGCGGCATCGCGCTGCGTTTGATCAACTTCGCGAAAGTGTTGGGTGGTCGTCTACCAGGTTCACTCGCCCACGTAAACGTGATGGCAAACATGATGTTTGGGTCTATCTCAGGCTCAGCGGTTGCATCGGCTGCTGCAGTTGGTGGCACTATGTCTCCTCTGCAAAAGAAAGATGGATATGACGAAAACTACTCGGCTGCGGTAAATATTACGTCATGTCCTGCGGGCTTGCTTATCCCGCCCAGCAACACGCTGATCGTGTTCTCATTAGTTTCTGGTGGTACCTCTATTGCAGCATTGTTCTTAGCAGGCTACATCCCAGGCCTATTGATGGGGCTGAGCATCATGATGGTGGCAGGTATTATCGCGAAACGTCGTGGCTACCCAGTCGCAGCTCGTCCTTCCACATCAATGGTATGGAATACCTTCCTAAAAGCAGCACCTTCTTTAGCACTGATCGGCATCATCATGGGCGGCATCATTGGCGGTATCTTTACTGCGACTGAGGCTTCCGCAATTGCTGTGGTATACACGTTTGTTTTAGCTGTGCTTGTCTACCGCGAAGTGAAATGGGGTGATATTCCAAAGATCATCCTTGAGTCTGCAGTAACAACATCTATCGTTCTATTACTGGTTGGCGCATCAATGGGCATGTCTTGGGCAATGGCGAACGCCGATGTACCTTACATGATTGCCGATGCTCTACTCGCGGTTTCCGAAGACCCACTAATGATCCTACTGATTATCAACGTGATTCTGTTGATTGTTGGCATCTTTATGGATATGACCCCTGCGGTTCTTATCTTCACACCAATCTTCTTACCAATCGCGCTAGACCTAGGCATCGACCCTGTGCACTTCGGCATCATGATGACCTTCAACCTTGCTATCGGTATCTGTACACCGCCAGTAGGTAGTGCTCTGTTCATCGGTTGTTCGGTTGCCAACATTGCCATCGACAAAGTCATCAAGCCTTTATTGCCATTCTATGCCGCACTTATTGCAGCCCTAATGGCCGTTACTTTTATCCCTGAGCTGAGCTTGTTCCTACCTGAATTGGTACTGGGCTACGGTTCGTAATTTGGTCACAGATAGATTCTAAGACTGCTAAACACTCAAACGCTTTATCAAATAATAAAATCCCGCTGGTTCGCTGGCGGGAAAAGGAACTGAATAATGAAGACTGTTGCTAACTCTACGCTGCCAAACACTGTACTACGACCTGACTACGACCGTTCAGCACTCCAAAGCCGTATCGTGCACCTTGGCTTCGGTGCATTTCACCGAGCGCATCAAGCGTTGTTCACCAATGAAATGCTCAGCAAGACCAGCACTGATTGGGGTATTTGCGAAATTAACCTATTCGGAGGCGAAGACTTAATTGAATCACTTCGCACGCAAGATCACCTTTACACGGTTGCTGAAAAAGGCGCTGAATCCACAGACGTTAAAGTGATCGGCTCAGTGGCCGAATCTCTTCACCCAAGCCTAGACGGCATCGAAACCGTATTAGAAAAAATGGCCGAACCTCAAGTGGCTATCGTTTCTATGACCATCACAGAGAAAGGCTACTGCGCAGACCCAGCGACAGGAAAACTCGACAAAAATAACCCATTAGTCATCGCTGACCTAGCTAACCCAAGCGAACCTAAATCAGCATTAGGTTACATTGTGCAAGCGCTCAAAATTCGACGTGAACGTGGCTTAACACCATTCACGGTCATGTCTTGCGATAACGTGCAAGAGAACGGTCATGTAGCAAAAGCAGCGATCATTGAGTTTGCTCAACTGCTTGACCCAGAATTACGTGATTGGATTGAAACCAATGTCACCTTCCCATGCACCATGGTTGACCGTATCGTACCCGCAGCAACAGAAGAAACACTGACAGAAATTGCAGAACTGCTTGGTTGTGAAGACCCATGTGGCATCGCCTGTGAACCCTTCCGCCAATGGGTGATTGAAGATAACTTTGTGGCAGGTCGTCCAGATTGGAATGTCGCTGGCGCAGAGTTCGTAGAAGATGTGGTGCCTTACGAAGAGATGAAACTGCGTATGCTCAATGGCAGTCACTCTTTCCTTGCTTACCTTGGATACCTTGGTGGCTACGACCATATTTCCGACACTATGACGGATGCTGGCTACCGAAAAGCCGCTTTTGACATGATGATGAAATCACAGGCACCTTCGTTAACGATGCCTGAAGGGACTGATTTAGAAGGTTACGCAACCTTGCTGATCAACCGCTTCACTAACCCAAGCTTGAAGCACAAGACGTGGCAGATTGCGATGGATGGCAGCCAGAAGATCCCTCAACGTATGGGTGGCAGCTTACGATTCCATTTAGATCAAGGCTCAGATTTCTCGTGGCTTGCAACCGCCATCGCTGGCTGGATGCGCTATGTATCTGGCGTTGATGAGCAAGGCAATGAGATTGATGTCCGCGATCCAATGGCAGACACACTTCGCCAGATCTGCGACCAGCATGGACTCAATGTTTCTGTGGTTCCAGCATTACTTGCGGTTGAAGCGATTTTCCCTGCCGAGCTAGGCCAAGACCCGCAGGTCATTGATGCGGTAAGTTCAGCGTACCAATCATTAATTGAACACGGTGCCGTTGCGACCGTGGCTGCGTTATAAGGAGTACAAACAATGAAGAATTTCTTATGTGAAGACTTTTTACTGTCGAATGAGACTGCACGTCGTTTGTACCATGAACACGCAAGCCACCAGCCGATTTATGACTATCACTGCCATCTAAACCCGGCAGAAGTGGCTCAAGATCGTCAGTTCGAAAACATGTCTAAGATTTGGCTTGAAGGTGACCACTACAAATGGCGTGGTATGCGTTCAGCAGGGATTGATGAGCGTCTGATTACTGGAGGCGCAAGCGATTATGATAAGTTCATGGCCTGGGCTAGAACCGTCCCTCAAACCTTGGGCAACCCACTTTACCATTGGACTCATTTAGAACTACGCCGCCCATTTGGTATTACTGGCACTCTCTTTGGTCCAGAAACCGCAGACCAAATTTGGCACGAAGGCAACGAGCTATTAGCGACACCAGAATTTAGTGCTCGCGGCATCATGAAGCAAATGAATGTGGTGATGGCAGGTACGACAGACGATCCTATTGATTCTCTTGAACACCATAAAGCGATCGCTCAAGACAATTCATTTGATGTGAAGGTTCTACCAAGCTGGCGCCCAGATAAAGCGTTCAAAATTGAACTTGATGGCTTTGCTGATTACCTACAAAAATTAGGCATGGTTGCTGACGTTGAGATCACTCACTTCCATCATCTATTGAGTGCCTTAGACAGCCGCCTAGCGCATTTCAACAACCATGGTTGCCGTGCAGCGGACCACGGTATTGAAGTGGTTCGCTACGCACCTATTCCATCTGAATCAGATTTGGATGCCCTGCTAACTCGACGCCTCAATGGCGAAACACTCACCGATCTAGAATGTGCGCAGTTTTCAACAGCGGTTCAAGTGTGGTTAGGCAAGCGCTACGCCGCAATGGGTTGGGTAATGCAGCTTCACATTGGTGCTCAACGCAATAACAACACACGTATGTTCCAACTGTTAGGTGCTGATGCAGGATTTGATTCGATCAGCGACAAGACATTTGCCTTCGAACTGGCTCACCTTTTGGACGAGATGGATCAAAGCAATGAACTGCCTCGCACCATCCTTTACTGCTTAAACCCTCGCGATAACGAGATGATGGCAACCATGATTGGTAACTTCCAAGGTGGCGGCATCGCGGGCAAAGTTCAGTTTGGTTCTGGTTGGTGGTTCAACGATCAGAAAGACGGCATGCAACGCCAAATGGAGCAGCTATCTCAGCTTGGTCTGCTTAGCCAGTTTGTCGGAATGCTGACTGACTCTCGCAGCTTCTTGTCTTACACACGCCACGAATACTTCCGCAGAATTCTGTGTGACATGCTTGGTCGTTGGGCTGAAAACGGCGAGGTACCAAACGACATGTCACTGCTTGGCCCTATGGTCGAAGACATCTGCTTTGGTAACGCAAAACGCTACTTCGAAGAGAGGGCGTAACCCATGAAACATATCGCCATCATTGGTGAGTGCATGATCGAGCTTAACGGCAAACCGTTCGGCTCAATGCATCAAACGTTTGGCGGAGACACTCTCAATGCTGCGGTCTATTTAAGCCGCGGCTGTGAAGCCAACCTCAATCAAGATGACATCAAAGTGTCCTACGTCACGGCTTTAGGCGCAGACCCGATTAGCAAGGGAATGTTAGAACGCTGGCAACAAGAAGGGGTGTCGACGGACCTAGTTCTACAAGACAGCCAACGTACGCCAGGCCTATACCTGATTCAGCTTGATGACGCAGGTGAACGTACCTTTCTGTATTGGAGAAATCAATCGGCTGCACGCTACCTACTGCAGCACCCTGATTTCAATCAGATAAAGCAGGCACTGCGCAATGTCGATATGGTCTTTCTCAGCGGTATCACATTAGCGATTCTGCCTAAGCAAGATCGTATCGAGCTATTGAACATCTTGGTTGAGTTGAAGACACAAGGCGTTGAGATCGCCTTCGACAGTAACTTCCGCCCTGCACTTTGGCCACAGGACAAAAACCAAACCGTCAAAAACAGCTACCAAGCCATGTATACATTGACGGATTTAGCGTTAGTGACATTCGATGATGAACAGTTAATTTGGGGAGATGCTTCACCTGAACAAACCATTGAACGTCTAACTTCACTGGGTGTTAAGCGATGCATCGTAAAACTGGGGGCAGATGGCTGTCTCATTCAAGATGCCACAATGCAGGATGACGTAAATCCAGATTCTGGTACCGCTTCGGCTCCACGGGCGGTGCCGACCCTACCTGTTGAGCACGTCGTTGATACGACCTCAGCAGGAGACTCATTCAATGGCGGATTTTTATCTGCTTACCTTGCGGGCGAAGACTTAACAAAGTCATGCCAGCGCGGCAATACCATGGCAGGCGTCGTTATCCAACATCGTGGGGCCATTATTGCAAAAGAACTAACTCAAGCGGCCATCACAGCCATTTAAGGAATACCAATGTCTAACATCAAACAACAACTGAAAACACTGAAAGTTATCCCTGTGATCGCTATCGACAACGCTGAAGACATCATCCCTCTGGGTAAAGTGTTAGCTGAAAATGGTTTACCTGCAGCAGAAATTACATTCCGTTCGGAAGCTGCAGTTGAAGCTATTCGTCTACTTCGTGAATCACAACCAGATATGTTGATCGGCGCAGGCACTGTGCTCAATCGTGAGCAAGCTATTGCGGCTAAAGAAGCAGGCGCAACGTTCGTCGTCTCTCCTGGATTTAATCCAAACACGGTAAGAGCCTGCCAAGAGATTGGTATTGATATCATTCCTGGGGTCAACAACCCGAGCACAGTAGAAGCCGCTCTAGAAATGGGCTTAACCACATTGAAGTTCTTCCCTGCTGAAGCATCAGGTGGCATCAACATGGTTAAGTCACTTCTTGCGCCTTACACGGATATTGAAATCATGCCGACAGGTGGCATTAACCCAAACAATATTAAAGACTACCTAGCGATACCTCGAGTACTCGCATGCGGTGGTACTTGGATGGTAGATAAGAAGCTGATTGAAGAAGGCAATTGGGAAGAGCTGGCTCATTTAACTCGTGAAGCCGTTAAGTTAGTCAATTAAACCTAGTGCAATAGCATTTTGACGTTATATCTAGCCCTCCTTTTGGAGGGTTATTTTATGGTTGAGCATTATTCTTTCAAAGTTAATATTTAATCGTGCTCGATAGCATCTTAAAAATAAAGGCTAAATATGGAAAACTGGATAACACAAGGAGTTGGCGGCCTGGCTTTTTGTATCGGTGTAATGGCCTTTTGGCAAAAAGATGATATGCGTTTTCGCTACCAGATGATGATCTTTTGTTTTGTAATGAGTATCCATTTCATATTAATGGGCGCCATAGTGGCGGCTATAGGCGTAATTATTAATGCTATTCGCAGCTATGTATCGATAAAAACTCAATCGCGCAAAGTGATGTGGTTCTTTATTGGCTTGATGTGGTGCATGACTTTACCCAACATGAATCATTTCTTTGAATTTATTACGGTTGTTGGTTCATCCGTTGCGACATGGGCACTCTTTTCAAGACAAGGCATCGCATTGAGGTCCTTGATCTTATTCAATTCTTTCTGTTGGGCTAGCCATAACATTTGGATTGGTTCGATTGGCGGGTCCTTTGTCGAAATCACCTTTATTGTCACCAACATGGTCACTATCTATCGTTTACATCAACGCAGATTGTTAACTATAAAATAGGCAATATATTTTTTATTCTAAATTTAAAATATGGAAGTAATACATCACTAATTAAATGGGGGATTAATTGGATATCAAAAAATTAAATCTAGTTAAGTTTACGTTATTTAAACTTCGTCAATATATTTCCAATACTAAATTGAATTAAATCACCAATTAAATTTATATGGTGATCCAAACCTTTAGTTTGACCTATTTTGGTTAACCAATAGTCCATTAATTATTAAAATTGGTCATGTACTTATTATTATACTAACAATAGGATCGTGACCATGAAGCGTCTTACCCTGACACCTATAGCAATCGCGTTGCTTCTTGCAGGATGTAACTCATCTGATAGCGACAATAACTTCCAGCAACCCCAAGTTCACTCTCGTGTTCATGATGTATTGAACGTTGAGGGCTACCAATTCCGAGATTCTAACGGTAATGGAACACTGGAGCCTTTTGAAGACTGGCGATTATCTCCAGAAGAGCGAGCAGCAGACTTGGTTAGCCGCATGACGCTAGATGAGAAAGCCGGCATGATGCTCATTGACACCTTAAACTCGTCCAAAGGTGGGCTCGTTAGTAGTAAAGGACAAGACATGATTGGCGATGCCCAAATGACGCGCTTTATCTTCCGTAACAGCGTAGTTGAAACACCTACCAATGCGCCTGATTGCGATTCAGGCCGTTCAGGTTGTCAGATAACCCCAACAGAAGCTGCCCAGTTCATGAATAGTGTTCAAGAACTGCGTGAACAGACGCGAATGGGTATCCCCGCTCTATTCAAATCCAATGCTCGTAACCACATAGATCCATCAGCTAAAGCAGGGATCAACGTTTCTTCAGGTGCCTTTTCTGCTTGGCCTAAAGAGGCAGGTTTAGCAGCCACTCGCGACATGGATTTAATCACTGAATTTGCAGGTATCATGAATGAAGAATGGTCTTCAATTGGCCTACGCAGTATGTACGGATACATGATGGATTTGGCGACAGAACCTCGTTGGTACCGAGTACACGAAACCTTTACCGAAGATGCAGATTTAGCGTCTGACATTATGCGCTCACTTATCAAAGGGTTGCAGGATGGCGGTGAGGTCAACGAAGACAGTATCGCGCTAACCATCAAACACTTCCCTGGTGGCGGTCCACAAGAAAACGGTGGTGACCCACATTATGACTTCGGTAAAAACCAAGTCTATCCAAAGAACAATTTTGATTACCACCTAAAACCGTTTATTGCTGCGATTGAGGCTGGCGCTTCTTCAATCATGCCTTACTACGGCATCCCTGTAGATCAAAAGTGGATGCCAAACGATGTTGGTATGTCCTTCTCAAAAGGCATTGTTACCGACCTTCTCAGAGACGAATTGGGCTACACAGGTAACGTGAACTCAGATACCGGCATTATTGGCGATCGTGCATGGGGTGTGGAACACAAAACGATTGATGAGCAGGTTGCCATGGCGGTCGAAGCTGGAGTCGATGTTCTTTCAGGTTTCCATGATAAAGAAGTCATCGTGAAACTCGTGGAAAAAGATCTGCTTACCGAAGAGCGTGTCGACCTATCAGTCACACGCTTACTTGAAGAACAATTCAAGCTTGGCCTTTTCGAAAACACTTACGTTGATGAGAAAAAAGCCCAAGAGATTTTAGGCAACGAGAAGTACCAAGAACGCGCTGATTACGCACAGAAAAAGTCTGTCGTCTTACTTCAAAATACCAATAAGACTTTACCTCTAGCTGAATCAACCGCACAAAATCCTGTTGCTCTGTATGTCATGGGAATGGACGAAAACATTGCAGGAGACGACAAGTACAACTTTACCGTGACTTCCGGAGATTACGAAGCGGGAGAAACGCGTCCACCAGTACCAGCCGATACGGACTATGCGGTTATTCGTGTTCGCGTATCTAACGAAGGCTCAGATCCTGATCTTATCTTTGGTGGCGCGAACCCAGATGAACTCGATATTCTTGCGTTCAGTGAAATGGCTACAGCTGCATCTTGGCATATTGAACCAAGCCTAAGCGACATCAAAGCCGTTATGAACGAAGTGGGCGCTGACAAAACGGTATTGTCCATCAACTTTAGACAACCCTTCGTGCTAGACGATCAAAGTAATCTTAAGCAAGCCGGTGCCGTGATCGCCACATTTGGTGTCTCGGACAGCAACCTAATGGAAGTACTTTCAGGCAACTTTGCTCCTCAAGGAAAACTGCCATTTGCTTTAGCGAACAGTGCCCAAGCCATTCAAAACCAAGACTCAGACTACCCTGGGTACGATCAAGCCGACACCCTTTACCCGTTCGGACATGGTTTAAGTTACGAATAATATTTGAGCTAATTCAGGCAGTGTTGAGCACTGCCTTTCCTTCTTAGATACCAAGGACAAAGTCATGGAACATATCTTACAACTGGGTTGGGATGATCACGCTATTCCACATAAAATCTGGATAGAACAATACTACGATGGGTGTCGTATCTGCTTGAAAGTCGTAAAAGACGTTGAGCCAGAAATGCTCTCATTGATTGTTCCAAATATTGATGTGCAAACCACTCATAAGGCGTGGCAAGGCAAAGCGACGAACATTACACCAGCCTATGATGACGGCGTGTTGTTCACTCAAACTCGCTCGCTATTCAATTTGCCTCATGGCTGCGTGATTTGGGCGGTAACACATATCCAGATGCAAAACGGCTTAAAAATGTCGGCAGACAAATTGTGCTTCGTACCAAAATACAGCAATCAAGTTTCTTGTTTTAAGGTTCCAGCATAACGTAACAACAAGCCGAGTCGCTTATCCAACTTGGCACTAATCTGCGAAGAACCATAAAAAAGGCCAGCGTATACACGTTGGCCTTACTTCTGTCTGTCTGTCTGTCTGTCATCAGGATTAAGCACTAATCAATCAACACCAACGAATCGATGGCATTGAATTCATTTAGATATCTCATTCTTGGCGGGCATTTGGCACCCGTAATAAGACGATGCTCATTCGAAAAAGACGAAATAAATTTTAAAAAAGTTATTTCGCCGTTTTTATCATCGTAGCTCGCGGTTTACAGCTAGGGTTCTTGGGTCTTATTGACTATAAGGTCGCGAAGCCATTTGTGGCTTGGTTCAGAGTCAAAATAACGATGCCAAAGCAAAAACAAACCACCGGGAACCAACTCAATGGGAATCGGTTTCATCACCAGTTCGCCACTCTCAATATAGTCACAAACCGAGTTGTACGGATAACACATTAACAAATCGCTTTGCTTGCACAGCTTTACTGCGCTGGTGATGTCCGACACGTTGGCGGCTTTGTTAATTTGAAGCTGTTTGGCTTGCAAGATCTCCAGAAGCAACCAGTCGCCAACGCCACCAGTGACTAACTGAATATGACGGTATTTAAGGAAGGCTTGCAGATTCCACTCTTCTTGAAGTACTGGGTGATCATTTCGCATCAAGCACACAGAGTAATCTTGCAGCAACTCGACGTGGTTTAGCTCGGCAGGGATATTTTGAATGTGGGTGCTAGCCCTTTCATCGAGCTCAAAAATTCCAATCCCGAAATCGACCTCACGCTTTAGTAAGCGCTTAAAGGTTTCGCTGCTCCAAGTAGTGCTGTTTACCGTAATGTTCGGCGCATCTGCTAGCGCGTTAGGCATAAATTTAGGGTAAATCGCGGTATAAGCGGTTTCAACAAGATCGATATTAAAAGTACGTTCGCTGTCTTTCGGCTCAAAAATGTCCGGCACGGTTAGCTGTTCAACTTGCAGAAGGATTTGATGAATTTTAGGCGCTAAAGAGGTGGCTTTCGGTGTTGGAAACAGGCCTTTTGACTCACGTTCAAACAAAGGGTCGTCAAACAAAGAACGCAGCTTAGTGAGTTGTTTACTCACCGCAGACTGACTAAGGAACAATCGCTCTGCCGTTTTGCTCACGCTGCGCTCTTCAAGCAACACGTGTAAACACAGCAGTAAATTCATATCACATTTGAGTAAGCTTTTAACATCTACCATGATATTCCTTAGATTCAGATTAATGATGACTTTATGTCACTTTAAATCATATCACAAACTTGTTAATTTAAGCCCATGTAACCTATGAGTTAATAACTCAAAAAATAATAGACCTAAGGAATACTCATGAACTTTCTAGCACTCCCTAAGATTGATCTGCACTGCCACCTAGACGGAAGTGTTCGTCCAGACACCATTATTGATCTGGCGAAACAGTACGGAATCGAACTTCCAGAAGACCGTGAAGCGGTAGTAAAGTCTCTAACAGTGCCTGAAGATTGCAAAAACCTTGATGAGTACCTAGCTTGCTTTAGCCTGCCACTGCAAGTGATGCAAACGGAAGAAGCGATTGAGCGTATCTCTTTTGAGCTTTACGAAGACGCAGCACTAGAAAACGTTAAGTACCTAGAAGTTCGTTTTGCACCGATTCTTCACGTAAACAAGGGCTTGTCTCTTGATGCAATCATCGCAAGTGCGGTTAAAGGCATGAAGCGTGCAGAAGAGAAATACGACATTAAGGGCAACTACATCATGTCTGTACTTCGTATGTTCCCGAAAGACTCAATCAAAGATGTAATCGACGCTGGTAAACCATACCTTGGTAAAGGCGTGGTTGCGTTTGATATTGCAGGCGGTGAAAAGCCGGGCTTCTGCGCTGAATTCCCTGAGTACACGCAATACGCTATTGAACAAGGCTACCGTGTGACGGTTCACGCAGGTGAGCAATGGCATGGTCAGAACGTTTACGATGCAGTCACACTGCTTGACGCTGAGCGTATCGGCCACGGTGTCCACATCCAAGGTAACGAAGACGCGTACAACATCGTTAAAGAGAAGCAGGTTGCGCTTGAAACTTGCCCAACAAGTAACGTGCAAACTAAATGTATTCACAAATTCAGCGACCACCCAATTGCTGAATTCAAGAAAGACGGCATCGTTGTAACGATCAACACAGACAACCGCACTGTGTCGAACACAACCATGACTAACGAAGTGAAGCGTGTATGTGAAACGTTCGGTCTAACACAAGAAGACTACGCAGAGATCTACAAGTACTCTGTAGAGAGCGCTTTTGCTTCAGACGAAGTGAAACAGCACCTAATGGGTTTCGTTGAGCAAATCTAATTTGAGCAATCTTGATTGCTAAATAGAAAAACAGGAAGAGAAAGGCTTAGGCTTTTCTCTTTTTTTATGTCCAATTATCCGTATTCTAATATCGATGTTGACGAATGGGATGCAAACAATGAAAACAGAACTCGAGAAAATGCTGTCCGGCGAGATTTTTGATGGGCTTTGTTTCCTAATTGGATCTCAGATAGAAACGGCCAGTATGGGTGATTATTA
>NZ_JBFSVE010000069.1:0-24774 GCF_041467715.1 Vibrio sp. 10N.247.311.14 | reverse complement strand
AATAACAGCGTGTTAGATTTGCTCGGTTTAATGAGCAATTTCCCTTTGTACTTCCTGTGATTGAAACCCAGAAAGTCAGCAATCAACGGTTTGATGTCGTTCACTAGCACTTCCTTTGAAGAGCAAGTGACCACGAAATCATCCGCGTAACCGATAAAGTTGGCCCTAGCGCCCTTTTTCAGGGCTGTAGATTTTATTTGTTGCTCTATTCCCGCGAGAGTCATTAGCATCAAGGTTGGAGAGATTATTCCACCTTGAGGTGTTCCCTCATCGGTATCATAGAACAGACCCTTATCCACATAGCCAGACTTTAACCATTGCTCTAACATACGTTTATCTACCGTGATATTGTTCATAAGCCATTGATGCCCGATTTTGTCGAAGCAAGCCTTAATATCTCCCTCAAGAACCCATTTCGCTGATCGCTTTAGAGCCAAACATTTGAAGCACTGACTGACAGCGTCAGCCGTGCTGCGATTTGGCCTAAAACCATAGCTATTGAGGTCGGCAAACGTTTCGGACACAGGCTCTAATGCTAGAAGGTGGAGGGCTTGTTGCGCTCTATCAATCATGCATGGAATACCCAATGGCCTGAGCTTGCCGTTCTTTTTGGGAATGTAGATACGTTTGAGTGGTTTTGCAGAGTAAGCCTTGCGACTCAGTTGATTGACTGCTTTCATACGGCGTGCATCTGTGTTCCAGGTGACACCGTCTATTCCAGGCGTTTTACTGCCTTTATTCTTAGAGACTCGCTTAACCGCAAGAAGCTTGGCTGAGCGAGAATGAGTCAAGAGCCACTGTAAGGACTTCACCTTACTGTGTTTCTTTTCTCTCGTTGCTTTTGCGATACGCATTTGAAGCTTCAATACGTGTGCTTCAACGGATTTCCAGTCGATGGACTGCCATTGAGCGCCGTCAGAAGATGCACTAATCTCTTTCGAGATCATCATTTGCTTTTCTCCTTGAATAAAGTTCTTCAAATTCTCTCGCAACGGGAGACCAGTCGGAAGTGGGCTCACTTTCGTGATCAGACACAGGTCTGTATCTACATCATTACAATGCAGCTTTCGCTTTTTCCGACCTCCTATACCTGCATCACTATCGGCCACAAAGGCTTTCCCAAAGGGAGTAATTCAGGCTTACCCTGTTCCGTATGTTACGTAAAATGTCAGCTTAGATGCCCACTATAGTGCGGAGAGTACGGCGACCACGAAAAAGTACTGTCCAACCTCTTTCCAACTCTCATTGCCTTTTGGCCACAGCGTATTAACCACTTCCGCTGCTTCATCACATAACGCACCTTGAATGGATTCACATACGTTCATCATACTGACTACCTAGCACTAACCCGAATTGTGGTTTTCAGGAGGAACGTCCTCTCACGATTATTTTCCCACTTAGCCAAACGGCCAAGTTTCGTTACATTGTCCGAGCCGCTGCTTTATTCAGGCTCGTAGGTTCATCTGGTGATACAGACGGTTCACTCATAAAGCGGTGAACAACGCTTCATACGACTTCAGGTTGCACGGACAATTATGAGTTACACGATTTCTTAATTTAGCTTCTAGCGGATTATCTGAAGTATTGCAAAGCCTCTAGTCAATTGACCAAATTCACTCACCCACTACACTTAAGAATAAAGATGTTATCTTCAGTAAAAGGATGATATTTGACTGGTAAGTTATGACGGCTTTGGACATTTTTGAGCTAGCAGGATTTACTAGCTCTTTCGGGCCAGGAGCAATTCAGAACTAACGTGTGGTATTAACGAGCCCCTAAGCTACGCCACCCAAAGTAAAAACGCTGAATTTTGATTGAGTTAAGCGGCTTGGTAAATAATAGGCCTACTCAAGAAGCCAAAAATGCCGATATTACCCGCTGTCTAAAAGCTCCGAGCCGAAGCTCATCAAACGCGCCAAGTGCGATATCAATATTATCAGTGTTCTTTGTTGTGCCATTCCATACCAGCTTAGAGCTAAGTCCTCCACGCTCTTCTAGCACCCCCTTTTCGCTCAGACGGTTGCGCTTAGTATCTGGCTCGGCTTCTGCAAAATTTTTCCATTTTGCATATATACACGACTCAGGAATATCGTGTTCAATCCTTTCTGCATAGTCAATCAAGCTTTGTTCAGCAAAGGTGAATAACCACGCTTGTTGATTTGTCACGCCGTTCACACGAAGAATTCGCCCGAGCACCTGTCTGAAGTACAATTCGGTTTTGACTGAACTCATGTGACAACACACTTGAAGGCGCGGAATATCGGTCCCCTCACTAATCATTCCAACGCTAACAATCCATTGAGTATCGCTTCGTCTATAACGTTCAATCTCTGCTAAAGGCTCTTCATGCCGATAGGTCACTATTGAGACCGATTGAGCATACTTTTCAGAAAGTACCTTTTTAATTGTTTGTGCGTGCTGAACTGATGCAGCAACAATTAACCCTCCAGCCGTCGGGGATCGAGAACGGATTTCTGCAAGCTTTTTGCAACCCAACCCAAGTAAGTACTCCATTGCATCTTCATTATGAATGATGCTTTGATATGAGGCCTTGGTCTGCTTAATCATTTCCAATATTGAAGTAAAAGACTCCACCTTCTCATCGTTCGTCACGGTCAAATGTTCATTATCAACCAAAACAATCTTAGGGGCTCTGCAAACCTTATCGCCGATTGCTTGTTTCAACGTGTATTGATAATCAACCAAAAGTATCCCGTCAGGATCGCTGTACTGTCCCAATACTATTGGCAAAGAGTCTGAACGCCACGGAGTCCCTGAAAGAGCAAGGGTATACGTTGCGAGTCCTTGAATCTTTGCAAGGACTTGTTGGCCCCAAACATTCGCATTTTCAATCTCTGTACCAGAGCAATGGTGTATCTCATCAAAGACCACAAAAACTCGATGATTTCTTAGCGTCAGCCAAAACTCCTCATTTAGAAATTGAATCGACTGATAAGTGAGAGATCGTCCAATAGAACCTAATCCACCATTAAAGGTACAATTAAGAATCTGTGAAAAGGTTTTCTTTATTCCGCTTGAAACCGTTAAAGAGGGAGAGAAACACAATACAAGATCGATCTTGTCCTCTTGCAGCAACTTTGAAGCGACCGTCGCAGCCAATACTGTTTTTCCTGCCCCTGGAGTTGCTTGGCAGAAGAAGTGCTGCTGGTTTGAGCTGTATTTCTGTAATGCCTTCTCTGAGCATTCTGTCTGCCATTGTCTTAGCACGACTGGTTGTCCTCACAAAGTGTTTTGAGAACACTTGTGAGTACATTCACTCTTCCTAATAACTGCGCTGAATGCTCTCTTGCTTGCTCAAGAAGTGGAAGCAACCTCGGCTCGAGTTCAGGAAAGCGGCTACAGAGAGATTGATACTCATTAATCTCCCCAAAAACAATCTCTAGCTCACCTTTGTGCTGATTGCGTTCGTGCCTTAATACCGAGTAATCAGACGAGGTGGAAAAAGTAACCTTAGTGTTGTCTGATACAGTATCGATTTGAAGACCTTTAAATAAGTCTGTTTGAAAGTATCGTTTCTGCCGCCCCGTCCCTTCAACTCGAAGCCAATTATTCTTCACCAAACGAAGGAGTTGTCGATAAACCTTACGACGAGCATCATCCGGATCAACATAGGAGTCATTAATCGAAACAAATGCATCTCTTAGCTCAACAACTAAAAAACCATCCATCTCTTTTTCAATCAATAGGTTGTGCATTTCATCACTGATTTTCAAAAAACGCTTCATGTACCGTATATACCACTAAAATACTAAGGATTGCTTAGTATACAGAAATCAGTAAAACTAAGAAAATCTTAGTTACCGTGAGATCAGAGACATGAAACTTAAGTGCCATTCGAAAACCCAATTCCAGTGCGGCTCAAAGAAGCCCGCAAAAAAGCAAACCTCTCTCAAAAAGCATTGGGAGTACGTATAGGTATGGATGAAAGCTCTGCTAGCCCTAGAATGAATCAATACGAGAAGGGTAAACACACCCCAGACGTACAAACCTTAAAGCTATTGGCAGATGAACTAGGTGTGCCTTTAAGTTACTTTTTCTGTGAAGATGCAAGCGCCGCAGAACTAGCATGTATTGTTTCTCAAATGACAGAGAGTGAGAGGAAAGAATTAATTTCATCATTGCTAGCCAAAAGTAAACGTGAAGTCTAGTTGCACTATCCAGACTTAGATTTGGTCTGCGGCCTGACTAAATAGGTGCTATTTAGGATCTTACTGTACTGCTTCTTGTTGACGGAGTTCAAAAGCGTAATTACCGAGTACGCCCACACCGAGTACGCCCACTCCCTAGCAAGAGTCTGGACAAAAACGAGTCTGGTTTTGTGCTAAATTAGGAAGCCTTGGAAAACTGTAGGTATGAAGAGGCTTAACTTAATATCCAACTATGATGGGGCGGATCAAGCCGTCCTTTTGTGCTCCCAAAATAAGAACACTACTTTGAGAAAAGCTAACAACAAGCAGTAAATTAAAATAAATGAGTAACTTTCAGCTGAATTAGTACATTTTAGCTTTGGAACTCAGAGGCTCTTCAACTAAACCTACCTCAACTATAACTGGTGATCGCCGCTTCTGTTGCCAATTTGAGCTTGGTTACTTTATCACTAGTCATCTCAAAGCTGCTTTCATATTTGTTCGTTGAAGCTATTCGAAGTTGGCGCTCGACAGACATAAGATCACCAATAGCTCTCCGTAACTTAGCTGCAGACATACGAACCTGTTTCATTATTTGCATCACTGATCCCCCTGAAACGATAACGGCACAACTCATGGCGTAGTACTTTGCATTGAGAATCATTTCAAACTCTCGGATACAACTATTAGCCACAAACAGCTCATCGATAGTTAAGTTGTCAAAGTAGCTATCAACATGCGCTGATCGCTTTATCTCACGGTAAACTTCCCTTAGCTTTTGGGTTTGATCATCTAGTTGATCAATAATAATATTCGCTAATTCATAGTTTTCATCTGATAGATAAAATTCGTTATTTTTATACTCCGAATCTGCTAGACGAAGTACCATAACTTTAGCAATGATACCGCTTATACTATCATTAGCACTGCCATCGAAGGCTGCCATAATTATTTTACTCATACCGTTTCTCTTGTTCAGTGTGACCTCAATAGCATTATAGGGATATGTTGGTAAAATGGTAAGCTTGGCTAATTCCTCTGACTTGCTGGTTATTGATCCCCTAGACTTCCAGTTCTCATCACTCTCAGCTACAAGAAGTTAGATTGGTGAATTAATGTCAGCGAAAAGAGCTAGCTTGCTCGAAAATATGCTTTGCTAAAGAAATTCCACATCGGCGCAATTCCACATCGTCACAATTCCACATCGTCGCTATCTAAGAAGCTTTTGGACATAAATGAGTTTCGAAGAACCAAGTATTAGCAAATCACGAATTAGCATAAGTATGGAAAGTCACTAAGCTCACTGTCCAGTATTGTTTTTACACAAATCTGACATTGATGAATGCCATAAGCTATCGATATAAACATCAATATATTGTATTATTATATCCGTATTTATACTTATTAGGATTTTCTATGTTGATTCACGAATTTTCGAATAAGGACGTTACCGCTGAGCATGTAATTTTAGCTCAAGCAATACTAGCAGGGACTGCTCAAGGTGATAAAAGTAAAGCACAGCGCTTTATGATTTTTGTAAATGAGATTCCAGATGCGCCGACTGTGCAAAACCTGATTCCACGCTTTAGTCAATTTATGAAGCTCTTTAAAGCCAGCTGACATTCAAAATACGTTACACATGCATATTTCGGAGCATTCCGATCAGTCATTTCGGGATTATCCGATCACCCATTTCGGTTTAAACCGATCACTGATTCCGCGATTATCCGATCACTTTTAGCCTAACTCCGAAATCGGTGATCGGAATAGCGAAAACCGCGATCGGAATGCCCGAAATCCTTCCTTTTTCTCTTTTAAATCAATAGCTCGCTATTCTTTACTTCTTAAACAAGAACGTAAGGAAGCGACAATGGCCAAAAAGAGAACTCCAATGAACAAAATCAAAGAGGTATTACGCCTTAAGTACGACTGCGGTCTCTCCAATCGTGGTATCGCTTCTTGCCTGAAACTCGGCCCGTCCACCATATCGGAACTCCTTACTCGCTTTAAACAAAGCCAACTTGGCTGGCCTCTACCCGAAAGTTGCAGCGATGCTGATCTCACGCAAGCGCTGTATCACGGCAAGAAAGCCAGTCGCGATAAAGTCATGCCAGACTTCACTCAATACGCAGTCGAACTCAGACGTAAAGGCATGACAAAGATGTTGTTGTGGCAGGAATACCATGAGCAATATCAAGAACAAGCTTACGCTTACACTCAGTTCTGCGAGCACTTCACTCGTTGGTTCAAAACTCAAAAGCGCAGCATGCGCCAGCTCCATGTGGCAGGTGACAAGCTGTTTATCGATTACTGTGGGCCTCGGCTTCAAGTGGTCAACCCTGATACAGGTGAAGTGCGCGAAGCAGAAGTGTTCGTGGCGACCTTAGGTGCGTCCAATTACACCTATGTTGAAGCCTTCCCGAGTCAAGGTAAGTCTTACTGGTTAGAGGCGCATGCCAATGCGTTCGAGCACTTCGGTGGTGTACCACAGCTCTTGGTTCCCGATAATCTACGTAGCGCGGTCACCAAAGCCAATCGTTATGAGCCGAGACTTAACGACAGTTATCAAAAACTGGCGAATCACTATCAAACCGCAGTGATGCCAGCTCGCCCTTACAAACCGAAAGACAAAGCCAAGGCAGAGAATGCCGTGCTCCTAGTGGAACGCTGGATCATGATGCGACTACGACATCAAACCTTCCATACCTTCAAAGAGCTGAACCTTGCCATCCGTGAGCTTATGAATGACTTAAACGAACGTGAGATGAAACAGTATGGTGCGAGCCGCAAAGCGCTGTTCGACAAACTCGATAAGCCAGCGTTAAAGCCGCTACCTAAGCAGCGATACCTCTATACCGAAACCAAGCGAGCCAAGGTTGGGCCTGATTATCACATAGAATATCGCCGCCACTACTACTCGGTGCCACATCAACTTGTTGGTCACCATGTCGAACTGGAAGCCTCCAACCGTCTGGTGCAGATCTACCATCAAGGTAACTTGGTAGCCCAGCATCCACGCAGCCAAAGAGAGCGCGGAAACAGCACCCAACCAGAGCACATGCCGAGTAATCATCAACATCAGAAGTGGTCGCCTGGGCGCCTGCTCAACTGGGGAGCCAATATCGGCCCAGCCACACGAGAAGTCATCAATAAGATGCTCTACTCCAAGCCTCATCCAGAGCAGTCGTATCGCTCCTGCCTTGGGCTGCTCAATCTGAGTAAAGCGCATGGCGAGTCGCGCTTAGAGCAAGCCTGTAAAGATGCGCTGATGCTGACAAAACCGAACTACACCTTCATCAACAATCTGCTGAAGAACAATCGTGAAGGACAACTGAGCAAAGACAACACGAGCACGCCGAACCTTGTTCATAGCAATGTCCGTGGCCCGAACTGTTATCACTAGGAGAAATACAAATGAACGCACTGAACGACCAACTCAAAACCCTCCGCTTGAGCCATGCAGTGAAAGCGTTAGAGCAGCAACAAGAACAACTGAGCACCTACGCAGAGCTGGACTTCGAGGAAAGGCTAAGCCTACTTCTGGAAAGTGAAATCTTGAATCGCAATCAGACAAAAATCCAACGCTTAAAACGGCAAGCCAAACTGAGAGTGGATGCTCAGCCGAGCCAACTCATCTACAAGGAGGGACGAAATCTCAATCGTAAACAGATGAGCGAACTTCTAACGGGCAGTTATCTACATAAGCACCAGAATATCTTGATCACAGGCCCAACAGGTGCTGGCAAAACGTATCTTGGCTGCGCACTGGCAACCAGTGCCTGCGACCAACAACACACGGTCAGATACTACCGATTAACTCGCCTGCTTGATGACCTGACCGCAGGTCGTCTGGACGGTAGCTATCAAAAGCAACTTCAATCGTTGGCTAAGAAAGCTCTACTAATCCTCGACGACTGGGGGATGGAAAAGCTAACCCAAGAGCATGCTGGTCACTTATTAGAAGTGCTTGAAGATCGTTACCAAAACAGCAGCACGATCGTCATCAGTCAGTTACCTGTAAAGGAGTGGTACAACATGATCGGTAACGCCACTGTCGCAGACGCTCTAATGGATCGGCTGGTACACAATAGTCATCGAATAGAACTAGGAGGTGAGTCGATGAGAAAACTGGCGCAATCCGATCACTTAGAGTAAAAATAGGAAGAGAGAAAAACGGCAGGATCAAGTGATCGGAATAAACCGAAACGAGCGATCGCAATCACCGAAATACGCATACACAGGGATGTGTAATTAAGATCACCAACTCCCCCCTAACCACTACCTACTTTTAAACTCTATCTGACCCTATGCTCGCTCTATATCTAGCCATTGTTGTCGGAGGACAATAGAGTTTGATCAATTTTAAAAACGTTTCTGGACAAAAGATAGTTAGTACTATTGCACTAAAATGACCAGGTTCGATTAGAAAAAGTATCTTGAAGCTTTAAATGCTTTATTCGGTGTATTTTGTACCAACGGAAACAATTTTGATAACTTAAATTGAAAAAATAAAACTTCATATGAACAGTGTTTTTTTATAGTGTGGATTCATTGTAAAGGAGTCAAAATATGAAAAAAATCACTCTATGGTCACTTGCTATAATCTGTTTACTGCCAGCTTTATCGTATGCTCAACCGATATCAAGTACCGCTGGCATCAGTTATGAGTTCAGCACCATCAAGGTTGGAAACACTAACACTCATGTTAATGGGCCGAGGTTTCAAGCTTCCGCTGAGCTGCCTTGGGGAAATATTAAAGGCGTAGCTGCGACGCTTTCAGATAATTCCGTAGATTATAGCTATTACACCCTAGCTGTAGAGAAACCAATACCAATCAAAACATCTAACTTCTATATCTCGCCGGAAGCCGGGATTACGTACGCTGATTACACTTATAACTCATATAGTAAATCTGATTTTGGCCCTGAAGTGGGGATGTCGATTGGCTACATCATAAATGAAAAGCTTCAAGTCCAAAGCAACTACAACCATTTATTTGCTATGAAATCTAGTCAAGTAAATTTAGAAGAAGATAGCGTTAGCTTAGGTGTTAAATACCGCTTCAATTAAATGAAAGACCTACCCATATTAACAGTAGGCCCAACTCGTCTAGACATAATGCCCTCCACGAAAGGTGGTCAAAAATTCCGAGCACTAATTTACGTCCGTTTTCGGCCTTAACTGGAACTGACCATCATTTGCTTAGCGGGGCCTTACCTATTGTAGTAGTCCACCAAATAATAGCTGATATCTCTTAGCCTGAGTTTGGGGCCGGTAACCTGTTACTGATACCCATTCGGTTTTTAGACTTATAAATACTTTTTCATAGGAGCATTATTCTAGTAGTTACCGCGACGGTCCCTATTTTAAGTTATGCGATATTGCCGAAGCCTTTGACCGTATTTACGACTGCTATATTGGCACTTGGGTGGACAAAATTTTGTTAGCGGTTTAATTAAATAGACGAGAAATAGATTAGTTTGAGGGCTCTTCTCCGCTTAGATGACTCTATAAATTAACAATAAAACCAGTAACATATTGAATTTATAATTACTTCCCGCCTTAGATCTTAGTGTTGTAGTTTGTCGCTATTATTTTCCGCTCTATTTAACTTTAAAGGCTAATCCGTACAGTCTGTAAGGCTCGAAGAGAGCTCACATTCAGTACTCGTCAAATGCAAGCGAGACAGATGCTGTAAAGTCTTTTACCCCGCGTACTGTTAGCCACTATATTCAACGTCGCCTGTCAGATTTACCTGCCAATGGTCGCCCTTGCGTTATAGAAATCGAATTGGCTGAGACAAGAGAGAGGCTCGGCCGAAGGTTGATTGAAGCCACTGATTTTGTTGATAAGGGTGGTCGTTATACCAAGAGATTTTGTCACTTTATTAATGGACTATGCCGCTATATTAGCATCCACGCCGTGTCTAAGCGTTTAGACATTCGCTGGGAAACCGTGAAAAACATCGATAAAGCATTTCTGTTATCTACCTTGCCCGCTTTAGAGCCTAAGAAGTTGACCAACCTTGTTTATATTGATGTTGATGAAGTCGCTAGAGCTAAAGGCCATGACTATATGACCGTTGTATATGATCTCGTTTCAGGGTACTTATCTGGGTTGCTCATGGACGGACTTCAAACGTGCTCATCAACTTTTTTGAATAATTATCACCACAAACGAAAGACGGCATCCAAGCGGTATCAATGGAGATGGGCCAATCTTACCAATCAACAGTGAGAAAGGCTCTTCCGAATAGCAGACATCGTTTTTGACCGGTTTCACGTTATGCAGAACTACTCTCTTCTGATAAGGATAGAGCGTAATAAAGCGTTTAGGAAAGGAACGCATGACGAAAAAAAATTCTTAAGGGGACGCTATTTTTACTCCTCAAAAATGCACCGAATTTAAGTGATAAGCAGTCAGATAAGCTGGATGATTTACTTGAAAGTAATAAGACTCTTTGTGCGATCTATATGCTCAAAGAGCAGCTGCAAGCCTTATGGGGTGAACGTACTTTTGACTTAATGATCGCAGAGCTTGATTCGTGGTGTCAACTTGCTAAAAGACGAGGATCTTATCTCTCATCAACTTTGCAGACGCGCTTTAGGAGAGAAGACTTGGGATCCGCAATTATGCAAACTATAGGCTGACGAATGCCCAAGTTGAAGCTGGAAAAGTATCCCTAATCTCATCTAAATTGGTAACTTAAACCCAACTCAATAACGTTCATATCTCCCGAAAGGTAATTCCAACTGACATCAGATACGATATTTCCAAATTGGAAGAGATTTACGCCAACACCAAGTTAGGGTTGGATTCTACTCTCTATTTCAACCGGCGAACCTGTTGATGTGATATCAAACCCACCGAGTCCAACAGACAAAAATGGTTAGAAAGATGGATCCCATAGCTGTGTAACTGTAGTTGATACCAAAGTGTTGGTAATCGATATCTGTGTTGCGGGTATTGCGCTCGAAGTGTCACTTTGTTTAACCGGCGATAGGTCAACTCAATTGAATGGTTAATATCGAAAGCATATCCCTGCGAGGCACCTATCGTAGCTACTTGATTATCTTTCAGTGTCCAGGCGTTATAGTCTAGCTCAGGCTTAACTTGAGCTATTCCTAGCTTGGCAGCAAGGTAGAAATGACCATGTTCAGCACCATTTTCTGAATGTGCTGATAAAGAAAACGGTAGGGTGGAAAGAACAATAATGACACTAATAGAAAGCTCCCTAAACTTGCGCGCTCCAATCAGTATTAAGAGATCCAAAATTGAAAGCACACCACTTCCATCAAAGACCTCATCCTCAAAGCTGTCATCTCCTATGAATGTTCTTTTAGATTTGGCAGCCATTTCTTATTAGCGCCTCCTGTAAAAGTTATCGTTTGTATAGTGCTTCTAATGTCACTGATTCGAGTGTTAACTCATTGACTAAGAAGCCAACTACTACGAAGATGCACCTTCTGGAATATCGACCGGTTTAGATAGCGCGTAAACGGTGAATTGATAGCGATGCGTTCGACCATTTAATGGACATGCTCCAGCAAAACTAGTAAAACCATAATCATTCTTATACTGGGTAGCTTCCTTTGGTTGCCAGCATCCGTCGGTAAGGTAGTCACGTCGCCGGGTAAGTTAACTACTTGTCAATGCTAGAAACCTGAACCCGTAGGTGCATCAGGGTCATAAGCTGTGACTACAAAGCTCTGTGTGCTTTCTGGTGTATTTGACCAACTTAATTGAGGTATTGTTTGCCAAATCCAGAGAAAGCTTGCTGGATGCTTAATTGTCTACCTTCTGAAATATCCTTACTGGACAAAGTAAAATCAGCCGCGAAAGCGCTTGAAGATACAACACCAAATAATGCAAAAGTTGTGATAAGTTTCTTAAACATGGTGTTCTCCTTTGCTATTTAACACAAGCTTAAGAAAAATGAGGTAACATCACTTCCTCACGACACTCAGGTTCTATCATAATTCGCTCAATTAAATTCATTTAAAACAAGAATGATAAATATAATCACGGGCAAGCAAACCTTAAGAAATAACTAGTCAAACGAAACCATGGTTCCAATGACCAACTATCTTGTATAGAGTAGAAAATTTAATAAGATAAAGAGTTGAATAGTGCCTGGCGGATTAGTGGATACTCATCTAAAAAAGCCGTTATGACCCAGTTTTTATGCTACATAATGCGGAGAATGAAGCTAATGTTGAAGAATTGGAAATTGATTATATTTTTCATTACGACTTCGACCCTTTTCAGTATGAGTTTCAGTGTTGTAAACAGTTATCTAGTAGAAAAGGCATTAAGCCGAGATGCCGAGTTATTACTCTTTGATTTCCATAAGTCGTTATTGAACGCCCATAATATTCTTAATAAACATGCCATATTAACTCGAGATAAATGTACACCCGAAGCTCTTAATGACTTAAGTTTAGATGTATACAACCACGTAAGTATAAGAATGCTCGGGGTAGCCGAAAATGAAGTGATTAAATGTGCAACCGAAGGGCCCAAACTTCACCTTTCACGATACTCGGTTCACAACGTTACTGACGATCTAAAATTAATGGCGGCCAAAGATACCTATGATTCTCGTGATGAGCTTTTGTTGGTCAAACAGCATAATACCGAGCAGCTTTTTGCCAGCCTAACCCCCTTTCTTATTGGACACTTAGAAGAGTCTAAGTGTTCTAACTGCATTGCATATAATATCGAAATTGAAGGTGACCCCGAGTTACGGTTCGAAAGCGAACCTATTGATTCGGTTTATGCGGTATCAAAAGTAAGCCGAAAAGAGGGTCCATTAAATATCACACTGCAACTCTCTTCAAATAAGCAATTCTATGATTCTTACTCCCAAGTCAGCATTCTAGGTACAGTGGTGGCTTCGTTAGTCCTCGCTACTTTGCTAACTATCTTTCTATATCACATCATTTCTTCGCGCCATTCCCTAGAGCATATACTGCAACAAGCCATTAGTAGCTCAGAATTTATCCCTTACTATCAGCCCATTGTGGATAGCCGAACAAATCAGATAGTTGGCGCCGAAGTCTTGGTGCGATGGCGTAAAGCCAATGGTTCTGTCATTCCCCCATACCAATTCATACCTTACGCTGAAGATAGCGGCCTTATCATACCCATAACAGATCAACTACTCGATAAAGTGATACAAGACATTATTACACTTGATTGGAGATCAGGTGAACAGTTTATGAGTATTAACATTGTTCCTGAGCATCTAGAGAACGAACAGTTCTATCACAAAGTTATTAGTCTTTGCGAGTCCTTTAGAATTAACGCAAAATCGGTAAGTCTAGAAATTACAGAGAGGTTAGAAATATCGGACCTAGAGCGTGCCAAATCCACATTAAAACACTTTTATCAATATGGCATAAACTTGAAGCTTGATGATGCTGGTACCGGCTATGGAGGCTTTTCTTATGTACAAGAACTTGGTATCGATACGCTAAAAATAGACAAAATGTTTGTCGATACTATTGAGACAACAGACGTCAAAACTAGTGTACTAGACGCCATTATTTCGTTTATTCAAACATCTAACTTAAAAGCTATAGCTGAAGGTGTAGAAACTAAAGAACAAGTGGAGTACCTCAAACAACGTGGTATCTATCAGATTCAAGGGTACATCTATGCCAAACCTATGCCTTTGGAACAGTTCCAACAATGGCTCTCCAACTTTAGTGAAACCTCAAGTTAAGCCATAGTGATTTTGCTAGATAAAACCAAAACAGAGGTCAATTCTCGTGAATGTCTACTGATCGCAATAAGGTTACTTAACCGTCCAATACATTTTCTCACAAAGTACTTTTGCAACTCACTAATACGTTTCAAATATTTGTTTTCTGCATTGCCGCCCAAATAGAGTCTTGCGAATACCAGTCATTAGTTTTTCTAAGGTAAACCAATGCAAGGGATGTGGATATTAGGTGTGGCTATAAATGACTTTGGGGCAGAAGCGTGTTAGCTAATTCGCTCATCCAGACCTGACATTACTCAAAACAGATCAGACTTTATTAAAACTGAGCAAAATTTATTGTCCGTCGACATTTGCCATTTCAGGCTTTTGATTACACCTTCAAATTCTTCACGCTCGTCGAATTTTTTCTAGTTTTGGTTTTGTAGCGATGTAACTCCCAAGTCATTTGAGCCACCTTATCAGCCATGACAACATGCTCCGACTCTAACTGCTCATTCTTAGTTTTGAGCCTTTCGTTTTGCTCCAACACTTCCTGATATTTATCCTTTGAAACCTGAGCTTTTGACTTATTTTCCTTCGCCTTAACCACACCTACTTTCTTTGGATCTGAAAGGTATTTTTCTTTTTCTTCAAGCACCCTCCCCAACAACTCAGCATGATTCTTCAAAGAGCCGTTAGACACTCCCGCACGTTTTTCGACAGCGAACGGACTAATCTTTTTCCCTTCCTTCAAAAGTGCTTTAAAAGCGTTCTCTAGCTTTACAGCTACCGCTGCCATGCTTATGCCTCTACTCTATATTTATCAAATTCAATGCCGTGATCTGACATCACCTTTTCAGCCGCCCTAATGTCACTAAGCTGAGTGGCTAAAGAGCTTTTATTAAACAAATTCATCTCTTTCATCTTTTCAATTTTAGTTATACAGCCCTCACGTCTTCTAACCCAATTCTCAGCTTCTCTTTTATTGACATTGAGGTTTTCACAATCTCGACCTACACACTTAGAAGACTCAAATAAGTGATTCATACTGCACGAGTCTCCTGCAAAGCAAGTACCAAAACCTGTTGATTTATTTGCGCCTTTTGTCTTACTGACCAGTTCATTAAACTCAGTAGAACTTTTCACTCCATCCCCCTCAAAGGATTGTATGTATCCACCTGACTGCTCCTCTGGGTGCTCAATAATATCCTTCATGTAATCATGATGTTGTGCATTATATTGCACTTCAATCTGCTTCTTGATTTCTGCTGGCTTTTTTATGCCCATGAGCGTCAAAACTTCTGAATGACTGGCATAAATGGCAGTCATAGATAGATTAATGTGCTTGAACTGGTGTTTTAATGATGCGAGTGATACCAAACCATGCCCAACAACAAAATGGGCAAATGTTCGTCTTAATGAGTGAGTTGAAAAGTGCCAGTACAATTCTCCACTACCATTCTCTTTGATAGGGTAATATATCTTTGGCACGACAGGATTTAATAGGTTATACAGTTCATCCATTTCATCTGGAATATAACGAATATCAAGGTGTTTACCATAAAACCCCCATAGACCCCTAATGTTAACAGTATTCAATACTGTATCCTTTAGCTGGCGCTTTATATTGTCACCCCTGCCAACTGAGCCATCAAATTTAAACCGAGGCGTGAGGTGAATATCCCCCGATTCTGAGCGATAGTGGTCATTGAGTACAGATAACACCAACAATGCTTTTTCACAAATTGGTGCACACGCCCACGTATCCTCACGCGCCAGTTTTTCTAGCTTATTCGTCCATGACCGCATCGTACACAGTGTTATGCCATCAATATCGACCTCTTGGTATGAGGTACTGTCAATTTGTGTTAGTTCACTGTTTCTCATGCCTGTAAATGCTGAACACGCCCCAAAACATGCGCCTCGAATAACGTTAAACGCATTCACTGCCTGCCGTTCTGTAATGCCATTGCTTTTTGCATATTCCTTTACGTCCAACAACGGATTCTCTTTATTATAAGCTTCTAGTACCGAGCGATGCGCTTGATTGCGATAAATCGCTTCAACCCCATCCTTTGCTTTTTCCATAAAATCATTAACGAGTTCACTTTCTGAGAGCTTGTTGAGTTGAGCCTTTTCTTTAATATCAACGCCAGCCGTCATCTCCTGATATAGCGCTTTTACTTCGGCGCCACTATCAATACTTGCCACCAATGCGTTGTATTCACTCTCAACATCACCATCAAAATCACGGCCATTTAAGAACTCTGTATACGCTGATTCCACGTCATTAATGATACGAGATAAATATTGCTCATAAATCACTGGAATTACTGTGGGGTGGTGCCCTTTGCCAGAGCCAGCAATTTTCTTTGCTAGACTTCTGGCTGTTTGCCCCTCTTGGTATGGGATTTGAAAGCGATGAGGTTCTGGAAAATACTGATTAACTTGTGTTAAGACACTCAAAGCATCGAGCTTAAGTACAATTATTTTCTCTGCTTGGCCTTTCAATGATTCGACCAATTGCGAAAAAACAATTTCACTGTTCAAGTAGCCAAAAGAGTCAATACTTGTGTCAAAAAACATTCTTAATGTGAGTTCAGTCTTACGTTGTACCAACAATAAGCTCTCAATTTTACGAAAAGTATCAGCACCTTCAACGCTTAATAATGCCCCTTTACCTCCCCATATTAACCAATACATTCTTTGTTTGAGCTCAATAAGTAGTTTGGGGTTATGTTTGGCACTTTGAAACGCTAGTTTGTACTGTGACTCAGATGCCTTTGTGGTATTAAATAAATCATTGAAATCCCACACATCATCCTCAAAGTAAGAGGCTGGGCTACCATCTTTGTTCACACTTACCACGGTACGGTTCGTCGGCATAGGGTAGTTTGTAGTGGTTGGTAACGAATACTTGTCAAATAAAGCGTGGTCGTGACTAATACTGAACATAGTTACCCCTTAAAGACATCTGAAATGGAATCTTCATCCCACAGAGGATGACACCCTTGACGTTTGAGGTAGGCTTCTGCGGCCTTTAGGTTGCGTTTTTTAAAGCGTTTTTTGATTTCCACGATGGAAGATTGAACGTCACTGAAGTTTTTAATGAAATGCGTTAAATTTTTATGAGCAATTAACGCCTCTTTGAACCTCAGTTCAAATGAAAGAAAACGCCAAATATCATGAACTTCGTCGACAACGGCGAAGTTACGACACATAAAGCATTTAATGACATACCCACATCCCAAATCCTTTACATCGTCTTCTTCTAACAACCCTACATCCAAATTCGTCTTTTGGAATTCACGTTTCTGAGGTGTGTCCTCACCCTTACAGATACCACCATTGGATACATCATCAACAGTGTGCTTAGAGGCTGTTCTAAGTGCATCAGCCTCTTCAACTGATAAAACCTCACAATACTTAGCTTTTGTCTTTGCAATAGCGACCGTAGCGCCACCTGTCGGGTTCTGAGCATAAGCGTATAATGTCGCTCCGCCTACCGCCAGCTCTCTCCTTGCGATGGCCTTGGAGTTCTTGCCATATTCCGAATTATTCCAAGTGCTTTCTGATTGGTTGCGTGAGCTTTCCATTGCTCCCATCCGACCGTATTGACTCTCGGCATACTGTTTAATCGAGGACTTTAACCGCATACAGCTCAATTTAAAGTTTGGGTTGCTCGATACGGCCAACTTTAACGTTGTAGAGCGCTCCATCAATCCTTTAACGTAGTACCGCAAGTTCATGTGATTAGGTGTTTCACCGCTTCTGCGAACAAACAAGTAATGTTTATCCAACTTTAAATCTTCAGCGTTAAGTTTTGATAGCTGAATGTGTTCTTCAAAAAAGGTTTTTGATGCAGCCCTAGGAGTAAATGAACGCGTTTCTTCTTTGTAACCACGAGTTTTTAAGCCCTTAACGGAGATGCGGTTCCCACCGATGTTATCGACTTTCCATTCATCTTCTAACACGAAGGTATTTAGCGCCTCTGCCGGACCTACCGCCGTGTAATAGATGTATAGAAATACGGCATTATTTATTAAGCTATCAAACGCCAACCTTCTTTGATAATCGCTAATAGATTCGTCCAGATAACGCTTATTGAGCGCTTTTCTATCGGATAAAAGAGCGCGACCTATTTTCTTTAACTCTTTTTGGGTGTAGTTGTTCGAATCAAGAGAAGCAGAGTTAGTGTCAAGGTTTCGAAGTGCCTTGGGAATTGCGCCCAAACCAAATTTCTTGAGCATAGAGCTGTATTTCGATGCCTCCCACCCGAGGGTTTTGGCCTTTTTAGGTCTACCACGCAACCCAACACCCATTGTTCTTATTGAAAACCACTGCGCTTGAATGTAGGTACTGGCAGATTCAGGGGATAACTCAACCTTTTGCTTTCCTTTCTTCTCATTAAAGGCGTGCGACAATATGGCTTTTATGTCTGTAAAATATACCACTTTTCCAGACTCAGCCCACCCAGACTGGTCAAACTTAGAGATAAGAAAACGAACATGCTTCTTGGTGCTGTATTGCAGTAACTCTTCAAAATTACAGTTAGAATTAGTGCCGTTGCCATTTTTCCACACATACTTCCATTGATGAATCGTTGCTAACGGGTTGTCCGATTGCATTTCATCCGTTGGGATAGAGCGATAAATGCGAGCATTTTCTGGCTTGTTAACATCTATTTTATCGGTCATAAAATGTCAGCCTCATCCAGTAAGTTCATCATTAATTCAGGCACTTGATTCTTAGTTGGATTGCCTTCCCAATGCGTTAAATAGTGCATGGTGACACTTAAATCTTTATGACCCGCTTCATCTTTGAGTAACTTCAATGCTTGGGAGGTTGTGATGTCATCCATGTTAACCAAAAGCTCAAACTTATTGGCGAGAAAAGTGACTCTTGTATCATGAAAAATATGGTCAAAATGCGGATTACTGTTCTCTTTTATCGCACTTCGCAATTTACTCCAGAGGGCGTCGATTGAGTTTGATTTTTCGTTTTCTTCTTTAAATCTATTACCTTCTTTAGTGATGAAAATAGGGGCATCTTCATCACCTGTATTGTAAAAATACAACCTAGCACGCTCCTTATATCGCTCACTTTCACAGTATTTAGATAACTGCTCCATTAACCACACTGGCATTGAAATCACTCGGTTTGTACCAAACTTAGTTCGGCAACCGTGAGAATTACCAATCTTAATGTTGGTGAACGTTTTACCCCTAAACCCCTTGGGCACTTTCACATGGCGAGGTTTTAAGTCAGCAACCTCTATTGCTCTTAATCCTGAGTTGATAGCAGTTGCAACGAGTAACCTAAACTCACCTGAAACCCCTGCACGATGCCAGTTGTCTCTTATATGCTGAATATCCATGTCATTCATTGGTGTTAACGTGGTTTCCTGCTTCGGGCTGGTAATGGTTATGTCTGTAAGCATCTGGCCATATTTGGTGTAACCAGTTACTTCAAAAGGGAGGTTTTCAACATAACCATGTCGCAGACAAAACACATAGAATCTTCTAATTACGGACAAGGTTGTTGAACCTACACTGCGCCTCATATTGCCGCTGTCAATTTGCTTATTTAAGTAAGCTCGGAACAGGTAAATGGGATAACGTTCAAGCTCTTGATTTTCGTCATTCCAGTTGAGATTGTTCTTCCCTAGAAACCTAAAGAAACGAAGTAAAGCATAAGAGGTAGGTTCAGTGTTCTTTATACCTTCAACGATACGACGACTCAGAATATAAGCGTTAGCATAAAACTCAGGCTCACCCTCTGAGGTAAACAGTAATTTCACACCATCGAAACGCATAGGTTTGTGAATAGAGAAATCAGGTTTATCTCCTGAGATATCTTCTTCAATATCCCCAATCTCTACCTCTTTACTTGTTGCAATGAGATGGTAATAGTGATCCATAACAGCCCCTTTAAAGTTAATCTAACTTTAGGTTAGACTAACAATCTAATAAATTCAATTAAAAAGGGAGTGACTATTACTCCCTCACAACAACTTATTAGATATGTTGGCTGTAAAAAAGCCTGCCATTCGCTAGGAGCAAACGCAGGCTTTTCAATATTGTTACACTATTCCGTGTTCATTAATCGTGCGTGTTCATTAACCGTGAGAGGTTCTTCCCACGTTGTCATGGCTAAGCTCTTTATTAAGTTCCGCTTCCACGTGACCCGGAGAGCGTGTTGATCCTGAAATCAGTCGGTACATCGCAGGGATAACGAACAGAGTTACCAATGTCGCGAAGCCCATACCGAAGAAGATAACCGTACCCACAGCCACTCGGCTTTCATAGCCTGCGCCCGTTGAAGTAATCAATGGAATTGCACCAGCCAGCGTCGTGAATGCCGTCATCATGATTGGACGTAAGCGTCGAGCAGAAGCATCAATGATCGCCTTTTCAAACTCAATACCACGGTCACGAAGTTGGTTAGCAAACTCTACGATCAAGATACCGTTTTTGGTTACCATACCGATCAACATGATCATACCAATCTGGCTGTAGACGTTGAGCCCTTGACTCATGAGCACCAAGCCTAAGAAGCCACCGAAGATACCCATAGGTACGGTGAACATCACCACCAGCGGGTTAATGAAGCTTTCAAACTGCGCGGCCAGTACCAAGTATGCGACCAGCATCGCTAGCGCAAACACCACTAGGATACTTGATTGGTTCTCTTTAAAGTCTTTTGACTCGCCAGAGTAGCTCACTGAAATATCACCCGGTAGCTGTTCAATCGCTTGTTCATCAAGGAAATCGAGCGCGTCACCCAGCGTGTAACCTTCCATTAGGTTCGCTTTAATGGTCACCGATTTCTGCTTGTTGTAGTGCGACAAACGAATCGATGAAGCCACTTCTTCAATGTGCGTCAGCGTATCAAGTGTAACCAGCTCACCAGACTGAGTTCGCATGTAGATTTGGCTTAGATCGTTCGCGTTGTTGAAGCTGTTTTCATCACCACGCAGATACACGTCGTACTCTTCACCACGGTCAACGAAGGTCGTTTCACTGCGGCCGCCAAGCATGATTTCTAACGTATCTGAAATGTCTGAAACGCTAACACCTAGCTCTGCTGCACGCTGCTTATCTACGGTTACCAATAGCTCTGGTGTTTTCTCAGAGTAATCGATGTCCGCGCCTTCCATCATTGGAGAATCTTCAGCCGCTTGCTTTAAGAGCTCTGCCCACTTCTGAAGTTCAGAGTAATCAGAACCACCAAGTACGAATTGAACAGGCTCACTTGAACCACCTTTGAAGCCCGGCATGAACGGGAATACACGCACATCTGGAATGCCGTTCAACGATTTACGAACTTCGTTCAACGCTTCTTGTGCGGTAACGTCACGCTCATCCCAGTCTTCTAGGATCATGATTACGAAGCCCGTTTGGTCACCCGCATTACCACCAAACGCTGGTGATTGAATACTGAATGACTTCAAGAAGCCCTGACCAAGCAATGGCATTAAGCGTTCTTCAACGATGTCCATGTTGGCAGACATACGGTTGTAACTGGTTGCATCGGCACCACGAACAAACGCAAATATAACACCACGGTCTTCTTGTGGCGTCAGTTGCGACGGCACTTGTTGCATCAAGCCATAACTACCGCCCATACACGCGATAATGATGATTGGAGCGGCCCAACGCCAGTTAAGAGCACGGCGCAATACCGCGCGGTATCCAGACTCAAGCTTGCCAAATACGCGCTCGACAAACAAATTGAAACGGTTTGGTTTAACGTTCGCTTTAAGGATCTTACTGCCTAGCACTGGCGTTAGCGTTAATGCGACTAGCGACGAGAAGATCACCGACATCGCAAGCAATACAGAAAACTCGGTAAACAATAGGCCAACCATGCCGTCCATGAACGAGATTGGTAGGAATACCATTACCAATACAAGCGTTGTTGCGATTACCGCGAAGCCTACTTCACGAGTACCTTTATAGGCCGCAAGCAGCGGTGACTCACCACGTTCAATATGGTGGAAAATGTTCTCAACCACCACGATCGCATCATCTACCACCAAACCAATCGACAGGATAAGTGCCATCAAGGTAATCAGGTTGATAGAGAAACCGAAGTAGTACGCGGCAATAAACGACGAGATCAGAGATACAGGTACGGTTACCGCTGGAATAAGTGTTGCACGTGCTTGACCAATAAAGATGTAAAGCACAAGGATAACCAAGCCACCCGTGATAAAGAGTGTGCTGTATACCTCTGAGATTGAACGGTCAATAAAGACTGTTGAGTCATAATCGACAGCTAAACGAGTACCGTCTGGCAAGAACTTTTGAATTGCTTCGACTTCTTTATGGACTAAGTCAGCCACCTCAAGTGGGTTCGCATCTGACTGAGGCACGATACCCATACTTACGTTAACAACGCCGTCACTCTTAAAGGTCGAGTTCTCGTTTTCTGCGCCAATGTAAACATCCGCTACGTCTTTCAAGTAGATAGGTGTGTTATCAGAGGCACGTTTAACGACTAGATATTCGAAATCTTCCGCTTCAGTGTAAGAACGAGCAGTACGAACCGACATCACAATCGCATCGTTACGTACTTCACCACCTGGGCTTTCAATGTTCTCACTGTTCAGAGCAGAAGTGATGTCCGAGGTAGTAACACCACGACCCGCCATCTGCGCAGGTTTCAGCTTGACGTACATTACTTTGTACAAGCCACCTGAGATATCCACCGAGCTCACGCCAGAAATCAAACTAAAGCGGTCAATCAACACACGTTCGGTGTAGTCGGTTAACTGCGTTCGGTCCATCTCTGTCGAACTTAAGTTGATGTAGACCGAAGCTTCACCACTACCATTGTTCTTATAAACAATTGGGTCGTCGGCTTCATCGGGCAATGAACGCTGCGCACGAGCTACAGCATCACGAACATCACTCACACCGGTATTGAGGTCGTAACCAAGCTCAAAAGTAATCGTGATACGCGACATACCGTTACGCGTTGTGGATTCGATCTCATCGATACCACTGATGCCGGATAACTGGTCTTCAAGGTTGGAGGTTATTTGGCTTTCAATGATGGTGGCAGACGCACCCTCATAACGAGTACTGATCGATACTACCGGGCTTTCAATATCTGGCATCTCACGAACCGCGAGCTTATTGAAAGAGACAATACCAAACACAACCAATAGTAGGCTCAATACGACGGCCGCTACTGGTCTCTTTACAGAAACATCAGATAACAACATTAGTTAGCGCCTTCTTGTGCTTTTTTATCACTTGCTGCATCAGCTGGGCGATTAACGGCAAGCTCTTGAACCAAGACGCCGTCACGCATGTTCACGATACCTTGCACCACGATCTTCTGGCCAATTTCGATGCCTTTGTCGATCACGACTTCGTTATCGATACGTGCCCCAAGGAAAACTTCTGTACGAGTTGCTTTATTATCTTCGTCGATAACATAAACGAAACGCTTCGTACCTGAATACTCAAGCGCTTGAACTGGAATGATTGGCGCTTCCACTGGTGGGAAGTCCATATCCGCCGCCACTAACATACCTGGCTTTAGATAATCATTATTGTTGTCGAAGTGGATTCGAACTCGAAGGTTCAAGGTTTCAGCGTTAATACGAGAATCAATGCCTACTACAGTACCAGTGAACTGAGTGTCGCCCCATGCGCTAGTGCGAGCCGTTACTTTCATACCTTTAGACAGTTTAGAAAGGTAGCGCTCCGGGATCTGCAGATCTAATTGCATTACCGATAGGTCATCTAAGGTCACGAGTTCAGTACCTGCTGTCACCATTTTACCGCGGCTAAAGTCGATAAAACCAACAGTGCCCGAGAATGGCGCGCTGATGTGAAGATCTTTCAGATTGGCATTTGCAGCAGCTAAACGAGCGTTGGCAATCTCTACGTTCGTTTTCTGAGCGTCAATTTCAGTTTGCGTGATCGCGTTACGTTTCACTAGGCGTTGAAATTCCGCTAGCTTACGTTGCTCGTCTTTTAGATAAGCTTGCGCTTCTGCAACTGCCGCTTTTGCTTTGTCATCGTCGAGTTGAACCAACATCTGCCCTTTAGTGACATCTTGATTGGCTTTAATGTTGATAGAGTCCACTCTGCCAGCCACTTCAGAAGTGATCATTACCGATTGCTCGGCTTCTAGCTTACCGACCAAAGAAAGAGATTGGCTAACTTGGTGAATATCAACTTGCTCAGTAACAACAGTGACAGTGCTTGGGCCCATACGTTTAGCGAGTACGGCTGGAGACGCCATAAGAATAGACAAGCTAAGCAGGGTTAAAACAGATTTACGCTTCATAATAATGGTCTGCAAGTAAGTTTATACCAATCACAGTGAGTAAGTGGTCAGAAATAGCGTAGGGAAAAGGCTTGAGAACAAGGCAGCTCTTTTCAACAGATAGTTTCGATAAGTAGTTATTCTACAATCAAAATATCTGACGCTGTTCTCGAGCATTTTAGCAAGCTAGAATGACAAGTTACTTACTACGATAGGTATTATTATCTATAAATGAAATTAACCGTATTCTATCAACTGATGAATGCTGTAACGTCAAGAAGTGTAAATCTAGATTAAATTCCATTTACGTTTCATCACGTTTTAGACACATTGAACACAATACAGAAAGCCTGTCACCTCAAGGTGTTACCTATCAGTACGTAAACCTTAGTACAGATGTTCACTTCACGAGCAATATGCGTACTTTTCGCCATCTTTGCCCAAAAAGGCAGCATTTAACACAAAACCATAAGAAAAACCCTTTACAGGTTTAGCGTGTTTGCTATGATGCGCTCCGCACTTGAGAGATGCGTTGGGAAAAACATCTCTTTAGCCTATCCATTATGAGTTAGGAAAAAACACCCTGGAGGGGTTCCCGAGTGGCCAAAGGGAGCAGACTGTAAATCTGCCGGC